>JAGUVP010000211.1 GCA_020062805.1 Candidatus Bipolaricaulis sp. | reverse complement strand
GGTCATGCGCTCGGGCATCACCGGCCAGAGGAGAAGCGCGGCCAGCCGCAACGCCTCGGCACACTGATGCAGGATTGAGCTCACCTCGGCGGACCGCGACGGGTCCTTGGCCAGCCGGAACGGTTCGCTCCGCTGGATGAACATGTCCACGGAGCGCACGAGGTCGAGCGCTTCGGCGGCCGCCTCCGCTACCTTGGAGGCGTGTTCGTCCGTGCCTGTAAGGAAGAACGTGTCCTCCCCCCGCACCCGACGGAACCGGGCGACTACGTCGGCAACCGTCGTCGTGTAGATGTGGCCGATGTGGGCGCGGTCGTTCACGTAGTAGATCGGCGTCGCAATGTAGAAACGTCGCCCCATGGGCTGATTATAGACGGGGTCTTCTGCTGCAGATCGGCCTGTGGGGCTTTCCCGAGGTTCCGGCGGAAGAACGATGCGCGTGGTCCAAGACGGAGTGCGCTACACTCCTGCTCTTGCCGAACGCGACAGAAAGAATGACAGGAGGGGTCGGGTCCTGTAACCCAATCCCTCTGGGTCGTACCGTCGGATCCTCCGGCTGATAGGGGCGTAGCGACCGCTGAGGTGCTCCGCAATCTCCCTCATCTTGCATCCAGGGACACGGCGCGTTCGACGATCGGCTGTCGCGTTGGCGTTCCAACTAGGATCTATCCCAGAAGAAGGTGGAAGGTTGGTGGGGCCTTCTACACGAAGAACTGAGATGTGCGGCCCGTCCTCGCACAGACTCTGAGAGGAGGACGAGGGGCACTCTCGCGGCCCCAGATTCTCAGTCGTTCGCAACATCTTCATTGACGTTCTGATCTACCTTGCTATACTTATCGAGACACAGTCTCTTTAAGCGCGGTAGAGGAGATAACAACCTTGGAGACCAGGCTCAAGGATGCAGGCTACCGGATCACCCAGTCGCGGCGTGCGGTGCTCCGCGCGTTGGAGGGTGGACCGGCGCACGTGAGCGCGGCGCAGGTCCTCGCCCTGGGACGGAAGACCTGCAAGACCCTGAGCCGCGCTTCCGTGTACCGAACCCTGGAGGCGCTCGAAGCTACGGGCGCCCTGCGCGCGCTGCCGTCGCCGGACGGACGCGTCTACGTGCGGGTCACGGACGGACACCACCATCTCGTCTGCCAGGGCTGCGGCGACGTTCAAGACTTCGACGGCTGCGCCCTGTGCAACGCATGGGCTCCCGTGGCCGAGGCGGAAGGGTTCTCCGTGGCGGGGCATTTGCTCGAGGTGTTCGGCCTGTGCAAATCCTGTCGGGAAGAGGAGGTAGTACATGTATCAGAAGGGAGCGAGAGGTCTTAGGATGTTGTTCGGAACGTTCGTTGCAGCGATGCTGATCGGCGCGCAGGCGGTCGGCGCGCCCTCCGTTGTGGCCACGACGAGCTTCGTGGGCGACATCGTGGCTCAGATCGGGGGAGACGAGATCCAACTCAGTGTGCTGTTCCCCCTGGGCGCGGACCCCCACAGCTTCGAGGCGACGCCTGCCGACGCCGTTCTGCTGGCCCGTGCCGCGGTGGTGTTCGCGGTGGGGGCGGGGCTGGAGGAGGCCCTCGAGCCGTTGCTGTCTACGACCGGCGTCCGGGTGGTTGAACTGGCGGAGTTCGTGCCTCTGCTCTCCTGGACCGGGCACGACCACGACGAGGACCCGGAGTACGACGACAAGGACCATCACCACGGCGAGCACGATCCGCATGTGTGGACCGATCCCACACTCGTCGCCCTGTGGACGCACGTGATCCAGGATGTCTTGACGGAGCTGGCTTCTGAGCATGCCGACGTCTTCGCCGCGCGCGCTGCCGCGTACCGCGAGGAGCTCGCCCAACTCGACCTGTGGATCGTGCAGCAGGTTGGCCGCGTCTCCCGCGAGAACCGCCTGCTTGTCTCCGACCACCACGTGTTGGGCTACTTCGCCCACCGCTATGGGTTCCGCGTGGCGGGCTCCGTCGTGCCCGGCCTGTCCACCCTTGCCGAGCCGTCGGCGCGCGAGCTGGCCGAGCTGGTCTCCACGATCCGCGCTCTGGGGGTTCGGGCCGTGTTCGTCTCCACAACCGTCAACCCCCAGCTCGCCGAGCAGGTCACCCGTGACACGGGCACCCAGCTCGTCCGCCTGTACACGGCATCGCTCAGCGATCCCGCTGGACCGGCGTCTACGTACCTCGACATGATGCGGTACAACGTGACGGCGATCGTGGCGGCCCTGGGGGAGTAGCATGACTGAACAGACGGTTCGGACCGCCTGCGTCCGCCCCCGGCGACGGGGACGGGTGCGTCACTTGCGCCACGTCGCGGGCGCTCCTGCCCTTGAGCTGCACGGGCTTACG
>JAGUVP010000048.1 GCA_020062805.1 Candidatus Bipolaricaulis sp. | reverse complement strand
GCCGTCACAGGAAGCCCGGTCTCGGCCACCGCCTGGGCCAGTCGGTGGAGGTTCCGCGCCCGGCGGTAGTAGCCGGCCCCCGCCCACACATGCAGCACCTCTTCTTCGGAGGCCCGCGCGAGGGCGCCGAGATCGGGAAACGCTTCCAGAAACCGGGCGTAGTACCCAAGGGCTTGTTCCACCCGCGTCTGTTGGAGCAGGACCTCCGAGACGAGAATGGCGTACGGATCGCGCGTCCCCCGCCACGGTAGGTCCCGTGCGTTCGTCCGGTACCACGAGAGCAGAGCCCGTCTGAGTCTTCTCTCGTTGCAAGGCGCCTGCATGGGCGGAAGCCTACCCAGGCGTCCGCCCCTGGGCCACCGGTCACAGCGCTTGGCCGCGATCGAGCGACCGCGCTACCATGGAGCCCAAGGAGGAGCGATGGACGAGACGCGGGCGAAAGTGAGGATCCCGGATCTTCTGGCGATGGTGGAGCGGGGGGAGAAGATCACGTTCCTCACCGCCTACGACTACCCGACGGCGCTGCTGGAGGACCGGGCGGGGATGGACATGATCCTCGTCGGCGACTCCGGGGCGATGTGCCTGCTCGGGCACAAGACGACCCTCCCGGCGACGATGGACTTCATGATCGCCATCACCGCCGCCGTGAGCCGGGCCGCGACGCGGGCGTTCGTGGTGGGCGACATGCCGTACATGTCCTACCAGCCGTCGAACGAGACCGCGGTCCGCAACGCGGGCCGGTTCATCTCCGAGGGCGGCGCGGATGCGATCAAGCTCGAGGGCGGGGCGCGGATGGCGGAGCGGGTGGAGGCGATCGTGAAGGCGGGGATCCCGGTGATGGGGCACATCGGCCTCACCCCCCAGGCGGCGAGCGCGATCGGCGGGCTCAAGTCCCAGGGCCGGAGCGCGGCCACCGCCAAGGCCCTCATGGACGACGCGAAGTGCCTGGAGGAAGTCGGGGCGTTCTCGATCCTCCTGGAGGCGATTCCCGCCAAGGTGGCGGAGGTGATCACCGGGCGGGCGAAGGTGCCGATTCTCTCCATCGGCTCCGGGCCGGCGTGCCACGGGCAGCTCCTGATCGTCCACGACATTCTGGGTCTGTTCGAGGCGTTCACCCCGAAGTTCGTGAAGAAGTACGCCGACGTGTCGTCGGTGATGCTCGGGGCGTTCCAGAACTACATCAAGGACGTGAAGGACGGCGCCTTCCCCGGCCGCGAGCACACCTACATGATTCCCAAGGAGGAGTGGGAGGCGTTGCGCGGGAGCCTGGGAGAGTGACGCACGAGACGGGGTCCGATTGCCCGTTTTCCGGTGAGGGAGAAGGGGAGGGATCGGTATGACGTCCAAGGAAGCCACAGCTGAGGTCTTCTGGACAGCGTTCAAGGCTCTGCCTAAGCCTGAGCAAGCGGCGATTGTCGCTCGCCGGCTCGGGGACAAGGAGTTCGTCCAGGATCTGACGGACGTTGCCCTCATCGAGCACGCCCGCTGTGAACGGGGCACAGACGCACTCGTCTGGTAGCGCAATGCACGGAACAAGATCTGACCCCGGAGACCCCGGAGATTCAGCCCCACGCCTGTGCTCGCCTTGCGTGAGAACCTCGGACACCCTTCATGCTCATCTTGTGTGAGACAACTCTCGCGCTTGCTGCAGTAGCTTAATGGCTGTAGGATGGCATGCATGGATACGCATGTCAGTATGGGGGAGCACAAGAGGCGAGAAGGGTGACGATAAGGCTAATTTGCAAAGGATCGCCCACGCTGCTAGCGTGCAGGGTCGTACACCAATCGTGGTTGGCCTCGGAAGCATGCAACCGCGAGACAAGAGGAGCGACCATATGAGCGGCACTGAGAACCTGACGCCGCCACAGCTCAGAGATAGGGCAACGCGCTTCTACGCACGATACGAGGCAGAGCTGGAGCAGGTTGCTGAGCTTCTGCGCATTCAGTTACGGCAGCTCTGCCTGGCTTACACCATCACCCATCGCTTGCCGCCCGAGGCCGTTCAGGTGACAACGCGAGTCAAGAAGCTGCCCAGCTTCCTCAAGAAACTCGAGAATGAGGGGTGGCCTCAGTTCTACTACCCAATCGAAGTGGTCAAGGATCTCATTGGTGCCCGCATTACGTGCTGGTTCGTTGACGACTGTCGAGGTCTTCTGAACTTCATACGGCGTTCAAGCCACTTCCGAGTCGCAGACGAGACGCTTCACCCCGTAAAGGACTACATCGCGAACCCTCAACCCGCAGGCTACAGAGCAATACACGTCTTCGCCGAGGTGCCTTACGACGGGGTCAGGAGGGTTGGAGAGAAGGTTGTCGTAAGTCCAGAGAACATCCTGTGCGAAATACAGATACGCTCAAAGCTTCAAGACGCGTGGGGGGACATAACCCACGAGTTCTTCTACAAGGTAAAGAGCACCGGGGTGAGGGACGGGAGACTAGAGCAGTTCCTTGCTGATGTTGCAGGAAGACTGGCCCTTGAGGACAGTACCCTCATGAAGTTCCGTGACACCTATCGGGCGATGGCTGACGAGAAGCTGCGAGACGGGCAACGCGAGGGTTTCAAGGACGATGACGAAGAGGCCAACAAGGCCATGGACGGCGACAAGGAATAGCGCGCCGCTTCGCTCTGCGCCATTCCTTGCGCGTCATGGCAGACGTGCGGCGGACTATGAGCAGACAAGTTAGATTCCCGCAAGTGTTGGGGCCCTCAGACGCCACCCCGTTTCCCGGCGGATCGAGGTCACGGGTCAACCGCGCTGGTCAAGCCATCAGGGACGGCAATCCCAGCGAGGCCGACATCTCCGTTTTCGATGAGTGGCGAGCGGCGCACCGGCCTGTGCTGAATACGTTCCAGGCAATCTTGCGCATGAGAACGCGTGGGAGCGAGATCGTGGTGGCGCAACGGCACAAGAGACGATCGACGATAGTCGGCAAACTCCAGCGGTACCCGGACATGCAGCTCTCGCGCATGGACGACGTGGCGGGATGCCGACTCATCTTCAAGACGGTGAAGGACCTCTACGATTTCCGTGGAGGCTTCCATAAGGCTCGCTTCCACCACGAGCGCCGGAATGAGTTGGATAGATACGACTACATCAAGCGCCCTAAGTCCACGGGATACCGCGGAATCCACGATGTCTATTCCTACGATGTTAACTCAGTCGTTGGAAAGCCCCTCAAAGGGCTGCTGGTTGAGATCCAGTACCGAACACTGGTCCAGCACGCTTGGGCCACCTCGGTGGAAGTCATTGGGTTCATCACCGAGAGTCAGCCGAAGTTCCAGGTTGGCGACCGCCGATACGAACACGCGATGGGCCTCGCCAGTGAGATTCTCGCCCGTGTCTACGAGCGCACGAATGGACCATTCCCGGACATGCCTGATCGTGACGTTGTGCGGGAGTTCCAGGAAGTCGAGTCTGAAGTGTCACTCATGCGAATGCTGCGCGGGCTGAACGTCGCGAACACACAGAGAAGCTCAAATAGGAACGCTATCTTGATCTTCCCAGAGGTCGGCGACCTCGAGGTGAGGACGTTCCGTGATGCAACCGAGGCATTACGCGCGCTCTTTGTTTTTGAGCGTGAGAGACCTGGCATCGACATTGTACTCGTCCGAGCTGACACCACGGACGAAGTCCGTCTGGCGTTCAGGAACTACTTCACCGACGCCCAAGATTTCATTCGCCTGGTTGACTTCGGGTGCAAGAAACTGGCCGGAGCACAACCGGCACGTCGAACCAAAGGATCCAGCGGACGCGCATAGGGGGGCGTTATGCGTATGCGGGGTCAGGTCTTGTTCCGTGCATGTGTGGAGTCTACGATGGCCTAGGGACAAGAGCTTTCAGCCGAGAAGCAGATCGTCAGACCTGGACAGGACCAGCTCGCCCTCTCCCAAGGCAAGTTCCCGCACCGGTCGGTGAGGACGGACTTGTCGAGGGTGATCATCTGGGCGACCAGGGAGCCCGCGTGAGGTTCGTGCGGGCCAGGGACTGCTACACGCACAGAGATCTAACCCTGATGTTCGCGTGTGGTGGCCTTCGCTGGTGTACAATCATGGCACCAAAGGAGGGCACCATGAGGCGGTTGTCAGTGACGGTGGATCCTGAGCTGATCGAAGAGGCGATGAGCGTGGGCGGGGCAAAGACGAAGCGCGACGTGATCGAGACGGCTCTGCGGGAGTTCGTCCGCAACCGCGCCCGGGCGAAGCTGCGTACGATGGCGGGGGCGGGCCTGGTGACATGGACGGAGGAGGAGCTGGCCCGATGGCGCGAATCAGGCGAGAGATGATCGCAACACAGCAGCCGATTCTCGTTGATACCTCCCTGTGGGTCCGGTATCTCCAGCCCGCCGGATGGGAGGAATTGAAGGAGGAGCTGGCGCGACTCCTGGACCAAGGATCTCTTCTCACGTGCTGGGTGGTGAAGGCTGAACTCCTTGTTGGGGCCAGGAACGCAGGTGCGTTCGATCGCCTGTTGGAGAGCCTTCACGCGTTGGATGAAGTGGCCCTCACGCCGGAGGTCTGGGAGGGCGCAGCGCGGTTGGGTCAGAAGTTGCGGCTGAAGGGCTTCTCGGTCCCCCTGCCGGACCTTCTGATCGCCCAGGCGGCAGCCGCCGCCGGTGCCGAGTTGTGGCATGCTGATGCGCACTTCGATCGGGTTGTGGAGGCATCCCGGCTGAAGGCGCGGTCGTTTCTGGAGAAGCGCAGCTCAGGACGCTCGTAACGCCGTGATGCAGGGGGTCACATGCTGTACCGTCTGTTGCCCATCTTGTCGGGCTTCCCCGTTTCCTTCAGTCGGCGGTAGGTCGCGCGGATGCACGGGTTGGAGGAGGACACGGGCAGCGTTGCCTCGGACAGGCACTTGCGGACCTCCCTTCCTCGCTTGCTGGGCCATGGGCTGCTCCGGACGGAGTTGACTGACTGGGCCTCGATCGGGTCGGGGCCATCGCGGGCCTCTACGCCCAGCCGCTAGCCCCGAGTGTGGGCGAGGCCTTCGGCGAAGGCCTTGGTACGCTCCAGATCAGCAGCGTTTGGACGTCCCCTGTTGATGCCGCCGAAAAACCGGAGGAAGACGTTGGTGTTGAAGCCTGGGCAGCCGAACTCGCCCACAACCTCGTACCCTTTGGCAAGCAGTTTCTCGCGCAGCGCCGAGTGGTTGCTGCGGATGAACCGGTTGGAGACGGCGAACGCGAACAGGCCGCAGGTGGAGAAGATGAACGCCTTCTTGCCTTTTGCCTCGGGCAACCGATCGGCGAGCTGGAGAACGGAGGGGTGATGCTTGGCGTCGTAGATCCCCGAGCCGAAGCCGACGAGGTCGTACATCGCGAGGTCGGTCGGCTTCACGTCCTTGGGCGCGACGACGTCGGCGCCGAGGGCCTTGGCGATCACCCGCGCCACGGCCTCCGTGTTCTTGTGATGGTAGGAGAAAACGACAATGAGTGCTCTCATTGGGTCACGTCACCCCTGGGCTGGGGCATTCTACCGTAGCAACAGCGCCTCGGCATTGTTGCTGCATTCGGGGCATTCGGGTCAGGCGTTGTCACGTGCGTGGCTGGTGGCCAGCGGCCGGTGCCATCCGGCTTCTCCCCTGCCAAGCACGATGTCGAGCCGGGAGAGGATCAGCTCGACCTGTTCCGAAGGCAGCTTCCCGCACCGGTCGGCCAGGGTGAACTTGTCGAGGGTGATCACCTGCGCGACCAGGGCCACAGAGTCCTTGGGGGGTCTGTAGGAGCGAGGGTCCGGCCAAGTGGGCCACCTGCCACAGCGTCCGGCACTTGTTCGCGACGCACGTGCTGGAGGATGGTAACGACATCCGGACGGTGCAGGAGTTGGTTGGGCACATCGACGTGAAGACGACGATGATTTGCACCCGCGTGTTGAACCGCGACCCGGCGAGCGTACGGAGTCCGGTGGACGCGCTGGTGGGCGAGGTGCGTTAGGCGGATCCGTGTATCATCCCGGCATGAAGCCATTGGCGCGGGGAGGTGCGGTGGGCGCGGCGGCCGTGGGGTGGCGGGCGGTGGGGTGTTCTGCGGACGGGTGGGGTGGTTCGGGGGGGTACGCGGATCCGGGGAAGCTCTGTTAGGGTTCACCCTCATTTTCATTCGAGCACTCATAGCTTTTGTGGCGCTACCCGGCATCGTAGCGTTTCTGGTGCCGATCGCCTGGTCTTGGGTTGCGGGCTTGTCGATGCACTGGCCGCTTGGTCTGGTTCTCGTCATCCTCGGCACCTTCGGCCTGTTGTGGTGCGTCCGAGACTTCTATGTTTCCGGCAAAGGCACCCTCGCGCCTTGGGCACCGCCTCAGCATCTGGTCGTCGTCGGGCTGTACCGGTATAGCCGCAATCCCATGTATGTCGCGGTCGCCCTGATTTTGGTGGGGTGGGCTGCTGCGTTCTGGTCCGTTGCTCTGCTCATCTACGCACTGGCCGCCATGGCCGCCTTCCATCTCCGGGTGGTCCTCGGGGAGGAGCCTTGGCTAGCCAGGACGCATGGCGCCGCTTGGCAGCAGTACACTCGTCGCGTTAGGCGTTGGATCTAAGGCGCTGCGGGCCTGTGAGCCCTAACTATTCATTCAACCCGACGCCGCTTCGCGGCGCGGCTTAATTCAGGCGTTGGGCGAAGGGCGCGGACTGCGCAGTCCTTGAACGAGGGGGAGGTGGATGTGAGCGAGGCTGCCCGAATCGCAGATTTGCTGCGGGATACCATGGATCGGGAGCCCTACTACGGCCCCTCGGTCGTGACTGCTCTGACTCCGGTCAGCTGGAACCTAGCTACAGCCAAGCTCCAACCAGACGGACACAGTCCCCGGGACATCGGCTCACTTCAGGTTGCTCGTGAGGGGGACGCACACCACGGTGGCCAACCTGCTCCGGTTGAACGCGTCTCCCCTGGATGACCACAACCGGACGGCGGAAGCCAGGCTCTGACCCTGTGGGTGCAGGCAGGCTTGTGCACCACACCTCGCCTGGGAGATCACCACTCGACGCGCTCCAGCAGGCGTCGGCTTGCGGCGCTGACGGAACTCCTCCCCTCCCCCGCCCGCAGCCGCCACAGCGCGGTTCACCGCCTCGGTGAGATCCTCCGGGGCGCGACCGAGTGAGGTAACTCTCGGAGGGCGTTTTGGAACAGCTCACTCCGCGACTTACCCACCCGCCGCGCGAACCGATCCGCACGCTCGAACGGCTCATCCGGCAGGGGAATCGCCGTCTTCATGCCGGAAGGACAACCAACCCTACCGGAGTGGGAAGTAGAATCGCACGTTGTAGCTGAAAGGCGATGATGGAGGACTGAGTACGAGCATGAAGATCCGGGATATCGACTGGACGACGTGGCAGCCGCAGCGGCGGGCGACGCTCCTGTTCATCGTGCGCGATGGGCAGGTGCTCCTCATCCACAAGAAGCGCGGCCTCGGCGCAGGGAAGGTCAACGGTCCCGGCGGTCACGTCGAAGACGGGGAAACGCCGCTGGCGTGCGCGGTGCGCGAGGTGGAGGAGGAGTTGGGGATTACCCCGCTGGGCGTGGAACCGTGCGGCGAGCTTCGCTTCCAGTTCACGGACGGCCTGGCGCTCCTCGTCTACGTGTTCAGGGCGGATGACTGCCGCGGCGAGCCGCGGGAGTCGGACGAGGCGGCCCCACTCTGGGCACCCCTGGACAAGGTCCCGTTCGAGCGCATGTGGGCCGACGATCACACCTGGTTCCCCATGATGCTCCGCGGAGAACCGTTCGACGGGTGGTTCACGTTCGACGGCGACACCCTCCTCGACTTCGAGCTGAAGCGTGCCCAGAACGCGTAAGGCGAACCGCCCGGGCGACCGAGATAGCCTTCACCGCAACAGCACAAAGAGCACGACGAAACCAGCCTGCAGATGGCCCGCGGGGCCCTCGGCCTCGCGGAGAACATCGGATCCCCGCGGCGTCGCTACGGGAGAACACTTCGAGTCGTCCTTGGAGGACTTCATCTCTTCGTTGTGATGGAACGGTGGCTGTCGGGATCGGCGTGCGGACGAGAGGGCTCCCCGTGGGTATGCTGGCCCCCATGGACCTCGTCACCCGTCCGTTGACGTCGGAGCGGTGGCCGGATCTGGAGGCTCTGTTCCTGGCCAAGGGCTGCTCGATGGCCCGCAGCTGCTGGTGCATGTACTACCGCGAGAGCGGCAAAGTGGCCGTTCCCGACGCGCTGACCGCGGCGGAGCACCGTCGGCGCCGGTTGCAGGCGCTCGCAGCAAG
>JAGUVP010000139.1 GCA_020062805.1 Candidatus Bipolaricaulis sp. | reverse complement strand
CGCTCTCGGGGCGGTGATGAACCACTTCGTCCACGTCCTCTTCGCCATCTGGAGGGATAACCGGCCCTACGTACCCTTGACATCCTCATAGTTTGTTACAACCGAAAAGACAACCCCGACGCCGGAGAGGCTTAAGGAGAACGCGGGTTCCGTAGCGTCGCAGCTCGTCTGCGACGGGCACCTGAGGTTTGCGTAGCGTCGGACCCTGCGTCCGACGTCGGCGCCGGGGATGAACCCCGCCGCCACGCAACCTCGACGGTATCACGCTTTCGTAGCGTCGGACCCTGTGTCCGACGAAACGGGTTCCGTAGCGTCGCACCCCGTGTGCGACGGCCTTTCACGGAACCGTCGAATCGCCTTTCCGACCGTCGGGGATAGACCCCGACGTTACGCTACCCCGAACGGCCGTCGGGCATGAAGCCCGACGCTACAGACCCTGTGCGAAACTTGCGGGGCCGGGGAATCCGTGGGCCACCCTCCCACGAGTGCCTACTCTTCCTTCGTCGCGAGGACGATCCACTTGTCGGCGTCCGATGTCCACGGGCCGAGCTCGTACGAACCGAACTCCTGCATCAGCGGGAAGCCGCTGCGGTCGAGGAGCCGCCGCAGTTTGTCGGGAGAGAGGAGCTTCAGCCGCAGGCGGTGGTCGTGTTCCTCGACCTCCTGGCCGCGCTGCGCGAACAGGGTCTGGTGGATGCGCAGATCCCGCGTGACGTGGTCGTACTCCGTGCTCCCCTCCTTCCAGATCGTGACGCCCGGATCGGCCGGCGGGCGCAGCGGGGCGAACGTCCGACGGGAAAAGGACCAGGGACGATCGGATGTGTGAATGCAAGACCCGACCCCCCGCCTCCCCGCGAGGTCCTTTTAGTGGCCATGATCCGCCCCACTCTCCGCTTCCAACGACTCACCTGTAGGCGGGGGTGGACGTTGCCTCTGGAGATCAGTTCACCAGACATGCGCGCAAGACAACGCGCGTCACCGGAAGCTCCTCGCATCAGGCGTGGGGCGACCTCGGGTTGCGCCCCAGGTGATGCCGTTCCAGGACAGCATCCTTGGTCGTGCACGGAATAAGACCTAACCCTCCATGCCACGGAGAGAGATCCCGCCGAGGAGGTGACTTGCCAGGCAATACAGCATCTTCCCCACACTCCGAACGCCGACTTGCCCGATCTTGAAGGAGAGTTGTACACTCCAAGAGACATGGCATGGGTATTCCAAGCAACCACTACTCTTGCAGTGACGCTGTTCGCTTTGGTTGTTCCCGTCTTCGTGCTCTCAGTCTCGCTGCTGGGCCAGGCACTGGAGAAGTCGCGGAGGGATCGCGAGAGAGCTGATCAGGAGCAGAAGTTGGAGCTTGACAAGGAGATCAGCGGTCTCAAACACCAGCTAGAGGAGAAGACTCTGGAGGCTGATGTCAAGCGTGTCAGTGAGCTAGCTGCGAGGATCGCGAGGTTGAGCAAGCGCAGGAAACGGGTGGTTCGCGCAGCGGGAAGGTCCTTCCTTCCCCTCTCTCTATGGGGGGCCGTTGTCTGTCCGGGGGGCGCTTTCCTCGTAGCCATCGTCCTGGCGAATGCTGGCGCTGGCCTCTACAATCCAGGACCAGAAGACGGACCTCTTCAAGCAGGCACCTTGCTTCTGGGCACGTCGGCACTCGTGCTCACTTATGGGTTGTACCGGATGGTCAAGACGCTCATGGTAGTCCAGGATGTAGCAGTGGTGAGTGAAGAGACAGTCCTTAGGAAGACCGTCGATGCGTTCAAACAAGCGCAGCAGGAGCTGGAGGAAGCAAGGAAACCCATTCTAGTCTTCAACTGGGAAACGGCAGGTCTCCCCGTAGAGGTGCCTTGCGGAAAGGAACAGGCTCTGGAGTATAGTGTTGGACTCACGCGTGGTGACGTAGGAGCCCGGGCGAGTGTCTGGTTCTTTGCTCCTGAAGGGTTCGGATTCCCCGCGGAGAAGAGAACCGTCAGACAGCCTCCGAACCTCGGACACATTTCGGGGATGATCACCGCCCGAGTCCCGGTTGCAAGCAGTGATGACGGACAACTCCTGCCAGGGATTTGGTACCGGGGACGCACCACTCTGCTAGCGCCCGGGCAACCAGGAAGGTACACGCTCTTCTACCAAGTTGAGTGTGTGGGTTATGCAGGCGATCAAATCCCGTTTGATGTGATTGTCATCTAGACGACCCCCCCGGTTTCTGGCAATCCACAGGGCCTTCCCTGCACTACACAACCTATCCCCCTGGCGGTTGAGGCTAGAGGGTCCAACAGCGATACTCAGGGCTCCAATCGTGCTTGGCTACCGCCTCACATACAAGTGGCGCTTGATGTCCTGCTTGGTGCTCTTCTCGAACGGCTGGTCCACGATCGTGATGCATTCCTTGTCCCGCAGGCGCTTGAACGAGGCGAGGTTCCGCTGGGCCTCACGGATCGCTTCCCACACCCGTGCCTTGGCCCGGTCGGCCGTGTCAACCCCCTGCTTCTTGAGGAGCTGCCAGTTGGGGTACACCATCGCCGCGACCATCGGCTCTCCCCGGCTCGTGTCCTCGTACACGAGCACCTCTTCGATCTCCGGGATCCGCGCGAACTCCCACTCCAGCTCCTCGGGATGGACCTTCTTCCCGGATTCGAGCACCACCAGGTTCTTCTTGCGTCCGGCGAGGAACAGCCGGCCCTCTACGTCGAGCTTGCCGATGTCGCCGGTGCGGAACCAGCCGTCGGGGGTGAGCACCTCCTGCGTCCGCTCGGGGTTCTGGTAGTAGCCGAGCATCACGTTCGGGCCCCAGGCGATCACCTCGCCGTACCCCTCGATATCCGGCTTG
>JAGUVP010000252.1 GCA_020062805.1 Candidatus Bipolaricaulis sp. | reverse complement strand
GATGCGGCCCGGGACCAGGAGATGGAGCTTGCCCGCGTCGCGGAGACCGATCCGATCGTCCGGGAGCGGCTGGGCCCGGAAGAGCTTCGGTCCGCGTTCGCTCTCCGGTCGGCCCTTGGCAACGCCCCCGCGGCGTTCGACCGTGTGCGGGAGGAAGGGTATACTTCCCATGGAGACCGTGATGTCTGAGCAAAAGTGGATCTGTCGTCTTATCCTGCCCCCCCAGGGGCAGGGATAACGTACTCCAGCGCATTCCGGTAACGAGCAACGAGAAGCAGATCATTGGGTTCGTGCTTTGGACTGTGGAAGGAGGAAGGCGTGGGGTTCACAAAACTTGAGGCAGATCCAGCGCTTCGCGAGCGAGCTGTGCTCGCGTTCTGGGAGGAGAGCCGGGCCTTCGTGCGGTCGCTCCAACAAAGGGAGTGTGGGTCCCGGTTCGTGTTCTACGAGGGACCGCCCACGGCCAACGGCCGACCGCACATCGGGCACCTCCTCGTCCGTCTCCAGAAGGACCTCTTCCCCCGCTACCACACGATGCGGGGCCTCTATGTCGGCCGCAAGGCGGGGTGGGACTGCCATGGCCTGCCGGTGGAGCTCGAGGTGGAGAAGGCGTTGGGGATCAGCACCAAGGCGGAGATCGAGCGCTATGGGGTGGAGGAGTTCGTCGCCCAGTGCAAGGGCTCCGTGCGCAAGTACATCCAGGCGTGGGCGGACATGATCCGGCGCCTCGGGTTCTGGATCGACTTGGATGACCCGTATGTAACCTACACCGACGACTACATCGAGACCCTGTGGTGGGAGCTCAAGGAGATCCACAGCCAAGGGCTCCTGTACCCGGGGCACAAGATCCTCCCCTACTGCCCACGGTGCGGGACGTCGCTCTCCTCGCACGAGGTGGCGCAGGGGTACCGGCGGGTGGCCGACCCCTCTGTGTTCGTCCGGATGCCGCTGCGCGATGATCCGGATGTGTCGCTGCTGGTGTGGACCACGACTCCCTGGACGCTCCCCGCCAACGTGGCCGTGGCCGTCAACCCCGACGCCCAGTACGCCGAGGTCCAGCATGATGGACAGAGGCTGATCCTCGTCGAGTCGCGGGTATCGTCCGTGCTCGGGGATGACGCGAAGGTCCTTGACCGCTTCCCGGGGAGCGACCTCCTCCGCCAGCGCTACGACCCCCTGTACAAGCTGGCGCGTAGCGAGGATGCGTATCAGGTGTGGCCTGCTGGCTTTGTGTCTCTGGACGAGGGGACGGGGATCGTCCACATCGCCCCCGCGTTCGGGGAGGAGGACTACAGGCTGCTCGGCCCGGACTCAGGCTTCTCGGACTTCCTCCAGCCGGTGGATCGAGGGGGACGGTTCACCGACGAGTTCCCCCTTGCCGCGGGCGTGTTCGTGAAGGACGCGGATCCGCTCATCCTCAAAGACCTCGCGGAGCGGGGGCTCCTGTTCCGCAGAGAGGAGTACGAACACGAGTACCCGTTCTGCTGGCGGTGCGACACCCCGCTCCTCTACTACGCCCTCGACTCGTGGTTCATCGCCACGACGCGCGCCAAGGACGAGATCATCGCGGCCAGCGAGACGATCGCCTGGCACCCGGAGCACGTCGGGGAGAGCCGGTTCGGGGACTTCCTCGCCTCGATGCGCGACTGGGCCCTGTCGCGCGACCGGTACTGGGGGACGCCGCTGCCGGTATGGATCTGCGACCGGTGCGGGGACATGAGGGTGGTTGGGTCGCGGGCGGAACTCGTCGAACACGCGGTGGACCCCGACCTCGCCCGCGAGGTGGAACTCCACCGGCCGTACGTGGACCGGGTCGAGCTTCGCTGTCCTCGGGAGCGGTGCACAGGGGTGATGCGCCGCGTGCCGTACGTCCTCGATACGTGGTTCGACTCCGGCTCGATGCACACCGCGCAGTGGCACTACCCGTTCGAGAACGGGGACCGGCTGAAGGCATCCTACCCTGCGGATTTCATCAGCGAGGGACTCGATCAGACCCGGGGCTGGTTCTACACGATGCTCGTTACCGGTGTCCTCCTCCACGGGTCCGCGCCGTACCGGAACGTCCTCGTCACCGGGATGGGGCTCGACAGCGAGGGTCAGAAGATGAGCAAGTCGCGGGGCAACGTGCTCGATCCGATGCCGATCGTGGAGACCCACGGCGCCGATGCGGTGCGGTGGTGCCTGGCCTCGGAATCCGCGCCGTGGAACGAGCGGCGGTACGACGAGAGCGGTGCCCGCCAGGCGCGGTTCGGGTTTCTCGATACGGTGCGCAATTGCCACGATTTTCTCGCCCTCTACGCGGGGATCGACGGGTTCACTCCATCCACCGTGGTTCCCACGGTGGCCGACCGTCCGGGGCTCGACCGGTGGTTCGTGTCCCGGCTGGGGGCGGCGGTGGAGCGGGCGACTGCGGCCCTTGACGGCTACGACCCGCTGGCGGCGACACGCGAGCTCGCTTGGCTCGTAGACGATCTCTCCAACTGGTACATCCGCCTGTCCCGCCCTCGGTTCTGGGGCGGGGGCCTGACCCAGGACAAGCTGTGTGCGTACGGGACCCTGTACGAGGCGCTGCGCGCGCTTGCTCTCCTCCTCGCTCCGTTCACCCCGTTCCTCGCCGAGGCGATGTGGGCGTCCCTACGAACCGAGGGGGATCCTGACTCCGTCCACCTCACCGATTGGCCGGAGCCGCCGGCCCGCGACCCGTCGCTGGAAACGCAGATGGCCCGCGTGCGCAGCGTGGCCTCGCTTGCGTTGGGGGCGCGCAACCTGGCCAAGGTCAAGGTCCGCCAGCCCCTGCCCGCTCTTCACGTCCTTCACCAGGAAGGAGACGAGGCGATTCCCGACGAGCTGTGGGCTCTCGTTCGGGACGAGGTGAACGTGAGGACGATCGTCCGGACCGACACCCTCGACCCCTTCCGTGTGCCGAAGGTGACCCCTAACTTCCGGGCTCTCGGGCCCCGCCACGGGCCGGAGGCCCCCAAGCTCGCTGCCCTGTTGGCCCTGATGGATCCCCACGATGTGGCCACCGCTCTTGCTCGGGACGGGCGGGTGGAGCTTGGAGGAGTGGCCGTGACCGACGACGAGATCAAGGTGAGCTGGGAGCCCAAGGTGGGGTTCGTCGCCGTTGAGGTCCGGGAGGGGACAGCCGTCCTGGATCTCCGGCTTGATGAGGAGCTCAGGGCTGAGGGCGACCTGCGCGAGCTCGTCCACCGCCTCCAGCTTGCCCGCAAGGAAGCGGGGTTCGTGGTGACGGACCGGATTGAGGTCGGGTTTGCCGGAGCGCTGGGGGAGGTCTTCCGTTGGTCTGCAGACAGGATCGGGGACGAGGTGCTCGCTGTGTCGGTTCGGGAAGGGGAATTGGCTGGGGCCGAGTACGAGGCGGAACTGGAGGTCCACGGTCGGACCGGTCGGGTGTGGCTCAAACGGAGCGGGAGGTAGCCATGCCAGCGATTGCCGTGATCGGTGCGCAGT
>JAGUVP010000037.1 GCA_020062805.1 Candidatus Bipolaricaulis sp. | reverse complement strand
CGTCCTGGTGATGAGCGTGGAGCCCGGGTTCGGGGGCCAGGCGTTCCTCCCTGGGGCGCTCGATCGGATCCGGGCCTTGCGTCGGGAGATCGGGAGCCGGCCCGTGGAGATCGCCGTGGACGGCGGGATCTGCCCCGGGAACGTGCGGGACGTGGTCGAGGCCGGGGCCGACGTGATTGTCGCCGGATCGGCGATCTTCGGGCAGCCCGATCCCCACGCGGCGGCGCTCGAACTATGGACGAAAGCGGGACGCACTAAGCGTTCACGTTCATGAGACAGAGCCTCGGACGTTGCCCGGCGCGGGGTGTGGTTGGCCCGGCTTGGGCGATCCGGATCCGCGACCTCGCGGTTGAGCGCGTGGGCGACGGCTTCCTCGTCACCGGCTACCCGGTCTAGGACGCCGTATGCCCTACGGAATCGGACTGACGCTCGACAAACGGACGGGCGCGGGGGTCCGCGACCTGTGGCGGGTGTTCGAGGAGGCCGGGGTCGGGAAGACCCCTGGACAGCTCGGCGTCCCTCCGCACGTGACGTTCGCGCTCTTCTCCTCAGGGAAACCCGATGTGCTGGTCTCCCTTGTCGAGGCCCTGTCGGTGGAGGATCCCAGCCTGAAGCTCGTTCCGTTCGGCGCGTTCCTTGGGGAGAAGCACACGCTGTACCTCCACGCCGTGCTCGCGCCCGACCTGGTGCAGGCCCACGTCACCCACATCGCGCTTGCCCGTGCGCGCGGGCTCTCGTGCGACCGGCTGTACACCCCGGGGAGCATCGTGTTCCACTGCACGCTCGCGGTGGAGATCGAGGACAGCGACTTTCTGACCGGAGTCGAGATTTGCCGCTCCCATCCAGAGATTCTTGAGGGATGCGCAGAGACGGTCGAGCTCTTCGAGTTCTTCCCCGCGAAGCAGGTTCACGGGAGAGAGATCGTCACCGGTCTGAAGTGACGGGCCCCTACGTTTCCGGGGAGCGGCGCTTCGAGAAGTAGACGATGTCCGTGTGGGCGAGGTACCCCAGGCGGGCGAAGAACGCCATCGAGTCCTCGTTCCAGTCCTCGATGAGCGAGCCGATGATCCCGATCCCCATCCCGTGCAGGCGGGCTTCCACCGCGTAGACGAGCGCCCGCCCGATCCCCCGTCGGCGATGGGCGGGGTGGACAGCGATCCGGTTGATCCAGCCCTTGCGGCCGTCGTGCGTTCCCAGGACCGCGCCGACCAGCTTCCCGTCCTCTTCCGCCCCGAGGAAGATGGAAGTGCCTCCCTCCATCTGGCGGGCGATCGCCTCCCGGCTATCCCGGCCGTGCGGTCGAGACGGTAGGCCCGCCGCCTGCCACAGGCGGATGAGGTCGTTGTAATCGTCCATCGAGAGGTCTCGGATGTTCACGGCTGTTGGATCCTTCTCTTCCATCGGGAAAGACTGCGCAGACGGTCACGATACCTCACGGTAGCCCTCTCAGCCCTGACCCGGAAGGGCGCTTTCGTCGCACATGGCAGCCAGCTGGGCGGTTGTGTAGATCTCGATACCCAGCCCCCGAAAGTCGCGGTCGTTCGTCCAGATCGGGGATATGAGCTTCAGAGCTAGAGCAAGGAGGTCCACGTCATCTGGGTCACGTCCCCCGATCAGATCCCGGGCTTGCGCCACCTTGGCCCCGTAGAAAGTGCGGCGATAGGCGGTGATCGGGAGCAGACGCAGCGCGCCCAGCGCGACCTCCAGGGGGATTCCCGCCTTGTCGGCGAGGGTCGGCAGGTATCGCATTACCTCCTGAAGGGTGTGCGCAGCCGTCACCAGCTCCGAGGGCATGGCCCACACGAGGTCGGCTGCCTTGCCGCCGACGACGGCGGAAAGGATGACGTTAGCGTCGACGACGAGCCTTGCGGGAAGCTTCGAAGTCATCGAGGACGTCCTTCTCCGAAACCCCCTTGCCCGTCAGGCTCTCCCGGATCCTGGCCGCGAGTCCGAGCTGGACCTCGCGGCGGAGCTCCAGCGCGAGGTCATCTCCGTCCAAGGGGAGGAACACGCCCGCGACCTTGTCGCGGCGCATGACGAGCACAGGATCTCGACCCCGAAGGAGCTTTGTCGCGTGATCCCTCAGTTCCTTCATCCCTACGATGCGCATGGTGGCCACCTCTGTGGCCATTATAGCTCGAACTGGGGAGGTAGCCAGCGCGACGAAATGTGGGGTGTGTGGATCGCAGACCTCTCACCGATATACCTCGCCGCGGCGGCCAACCTTGACCGCCCGGACGATCCGCTGGGTATCGTCCACGCTGTAGATGATCCGGTAGTCCCCTTGCCGAACCCGGTACCGGTCTCCACCCGATAGCTTCTCGCATCCCACAGGCCGTGGCGTGGCGCCGAGGTTTTGGATGCGCTCAGCGAGGCGTGTCTAATCCTCACTGGTTCCGCCTGCTCTTAGCAACCTCCCCGCCGAGTCGAGGCACGGCGCTGTCCAGATACTGGCATCGTAGATGCCGAAACGCTAGACTGCGCCAAGCATCTGCTGCCGATGCGTAGTCGAACCGACTGGAGGTGAACTGGAGACATCATGGCGATGGCTCAGCGCAATCACTATGTACCAGAGTTCTACCTCAAGGGCTTCTGCTCTGAGAACGGTATCCTCACCGTGTACGAGAAGCCCACCGGAGCATACTTCGAGGCCCCGCCCTCCAGGGTCGCTGTGGTCAAGGGGTTCTACTCACTCGATCTGGAGCGCTATCTCTCCGAGAACATCGAGGAGCCTGCAAACGCAGTGTTGGCGAAGATAAGATCTGAAGACACCCTGAGTGCGGATGACAAGGTTACCCTCGCCAAGTACATTGTGACAATGTGGAAGCGAGTACCTCGGGCCCGGCGCAGACTCCATGAAAGGGCACTAAAGGTGTCCGAAGAGCTAAGAACGGAGATCCGAGCTCAGTTCTCTACTGTCCAGGCGCGTGACCCGTCCAAGGAGGAGATCGTAAAGGAAAGACTCAGACAAGCAGATGAGATCCTCGACAGACTGGCTTCAGATCCGCCTGATGAGGTCTTTTACCGGATTATCCTGTCAGAGGCCACACCACGGTTGGTGGCAGCAGCAGCTGCCATGACATGGGTGTTTCTTGTCACAGATGACACACTCCCGTTCAGTTCATGCGACAACCCCGTCTTCATTTTCGAGCGCTTGGGCATCGGAAGACCTGAGTCGGAGCTCTCGTTTCCGGTCTCGTCCCACGTTGCCCTGTGGGGATCCTGGCGGCCCATGGAAGACCGCACCTATCTGAAAGCACCTCCTCAGCTTGTTAAGGAGCTCTGGCGGCGCGCCGCGCATAATGCCGAGCGTTATCTATACCACCACCGCTTTGAGCCTTGGATTCCTCCTTTCCTCCGAAAGGGCGCATGGAGGTTATGTCGTGTGCCTTGAACCCGACCTTGAGATCGGTTGCAGGAACACCTCTTCGGAATCCTACGGCGAGGTCTTGCTATGCACACTCTTGCTCCTCTCAGGTCAAGCGGCGAGATCGAGCTGAAGCGCGAGGACGCCCAGGCACGCCAGCAGGCTCGGCGGGGTGACGAGGAGGCCGTACTTCACGAACTCGGCGAACGTGATCCGCACCTCTTTGCCTGAGAGGATCGTCATCCACATGATCCCCGCCAGGGCCCCGATCGGGGT
>JAGUVP010000009.1 GCA_020062805.1 Candidatus Bipolaricaulis sp. | reverse complement strand
GAACGGATCGTCGAGCCATGACGCGGCTTGGCCTCGCATCACGTCGATCGGACCGGCAGCGAGGTCGTCGACGACGGTGTACACCTTGGTGCGCACCTCCTGGCGGCCGAACATGAAGTCGCGCAAGAGCGATCCCGTGCGGTTCTCGCGGTACTGGTCGATGGTGCCATACCAGAGTGCTTCGCTCGGGCACACTGACGCACACATGGGCTTGAGCCCTTCGGACGTGCGGTCGGTGCACATGTCGCACTTCATCATCTGGTCGATCTCGGCCATGTACTTCGGCACGCCGAACGGGCAGGCGAGCACACAGTTCGAGCAGCCGATGCAACGAGGCTTGAGCGCTGACTGCACGATCCCACCCTCGGTTTGCTTGATCGCATCCGCGGGGCACACCAGCGCACAGGTAGGGTCCACGCAGTGCATGCACACCATCGGCGCTGTCTGTGTGGTCACAGCACGGTCGATGCGTTCGAGATGGATCAGCGACCGCCCCCGGTGCGTGCCGCATTCCATGCACGCCTGCACGCATGCCTCGCAGCCGATGCAGCGGCTCTGATCGATCACGAACACCGGCGAATCGTCGATCCCGTACCGGGCGTCGACACTCATGATGCACCGCCCTGCAGGTCGAAGTCGCGGACATCGGTGGTCGTGACCCGACCACCGGCGGGTTCCACGCGCACGGCGGACACCTTGAACTCGGGCATCTTCGAGATCGGATCGACCACGCGTTGGGTGAGCTGGTTCGCAGCCTTGTCACCGGGCCAGTGGTACGGGATGAACACCGTGTCGGGACGGATGGTGGCAACCACATGAGCGGGCAGGGTGATCGTACCGCGTCGTGACGCGACCCTCACCAGATCGCCGTCTACGACACCAATGCGTTCCGCAAGCTTCGGGTGCATCTCGCACAGCGGCTCGGGGTACTGCGCGACGAGCGCCGCTATGCGTCGGGTCTGCGTGCCCGACAGGTACTGGCTGACGACCCGGCCGGTGGTGAGCCACACCGGGTACTCGTCGTCGACGACCTCACCAGGCGGCCGATACGGCACGGCATGGAACTTCGCTCGGCCGTCGGGGTGGTAGAAGCGACCGCCCTCGTACAGTCGCGGCGTGCCCGGGTGTCCATCTTCGGGGATCGGCCAGAACAGCCCGTACTCGGCCTCGATCCGTTCCCACGTCGCGCCCCGGTAGTCGGCGGTGCCACCCGCGGACGCGAGCCGGAGCTCCTCGAAGATCTGGCGGGTGTCGGTGTACGGGAAGTAGTGACCACTACCGAGACGGTCGGCGAGATCGACCAGGATCTCCCAGTCGCGCCGGGCCTCGCCCGGCGGCTCGACCGCCGCGTTGATCTTGATGATCCGACCCTCACCGGAGGTCGAGGTGCCTTCGTCCTCCTCGTGGAGCGAGCCGGGCAGGATGACGTCAGCGTGATGACCGGACTCGGAGAGGAAGAAGTCGATCACGCTGTAGAACTCGAGCCGATCGAGCGCCGCACGGGTAAAGTTCGCATCCGGTGACGACACAAGCGGGTTGAAGCAGATCGACAACAGACCCTTGATCTCGCCGGCATGGATCGCCTCGATGATCTCAAGTGCCGGGATCCCCTTGCCGGGGATCTCGTCGACGCCGCATCCCCACACCGACGCGACGTGTGCCCGATGCTCAGGGTTGGTGATGTCGCGGTTGCCGGGGAGCTGGTCGCACTTGTGGCCGTGCTCGCGGCCGCCCTGTCCGTTGCCCTGACCGGTGATCGTGGTGACCCCACAGCCCGGCTTGCCGAACTTGCCGGTGGCGAGCCCGAGGTTGATCGCGCCCAGCACGTTGTCGACACCCTTGGACTGCTGCTCGATGCCACGGGCGTGCAAGAGCATCCCCGTCGCGCTCGTCCCCCACCATTCGGCGGCCTGCTCGATGCGTGCGCTCGGGACACCGGTGATGTCGGCCGCCCACGCAGGAGTCATGTCCGCGACCGCTGCGGCGGCCTGGTCGAAGTCGTTGGTGTGCGCTTCGATGAAGTCGTGGTCGAGCCAGTCGTGGCGGATCAACTCGTGCAGCACTGCGCCGAAGAGCGCCGAGTCGGTACCCG
>JAGUVP010000195.1 GCA_020062805.1 Candidatus Bipolaricaulis sp. | reverse complement strand
GGCCGTGGCTTCCCGTGCCGCTTGGGAGGGGGTTCGGGCTCGGCTGGCGAGGGAGCCTCGGCCGCAGTCGGGGCGGGCCGGTCCCGGAAGAACTCCCGGATGAGCTCGGCTTCCTCGTCCGTAACCGTGTTCACCGCCCTCAACCCGGGCATCCCCAATTCGACGAGGGCCTCGAGGAGATCTTTCGAGGGAATCCCCAGGTCACGGGCGATCTCGTACACGCGCTTCTTTGTCAAACTCCCCCTCCACAGGACGTCACGCCGGCGTCAGCCGGTACCGTCCCTTCTTCCGTCTCCGAGCGAGCACCCGCCGTCCAGCGGGGGTCCGCTTCCGGGCCAGGAACCCGTGAACGCGGTACCTCCGCCGACGATGGGGTTGGAAAGTGCGTTTGGGCATGAATCCCTCCTTCTCGTCTTCTTACCGCAACTCCTCCCATTCTCCCCTGGTTTTGGCCAAGGCGCAACTCACAGGCTATTCCAGGAGCCGAGGTGAAAGGAGATCCTGTACACATCGCCAGCGGGTACGACAAATCGAGGGGAAGGTCCCGTGCTCAGCGAGCCAGGCAGAGAGGAGAGCCCGAACCTTGGGCTCGCTGGGGTAGCCCCAGCCGAAATCC
Organism: Candidatus Bipolaricaulis sp.; assembly: GCA_020062805.1. Classification (GTDB taxonomy): domain Bacteria; phylum Bipolaricaulota; class Bipolaricaulia; order Bipolaricaulales; family Bipolaricaulaceae; genus Bipolaricaulis. The sequence goes on along the minus strand of JAGUVP010000195.1, from coordinate 10,947 downwards.
CCGTACTGGCGGCGCAGGCCAACGACGTACCCGTCCCTCACCACCTTAGCAAGCAGCGACGCCGCGGCCACCGCAGGATGATCCTGGTCTGCCTTGGGAACCACCGTGATCGCAACACGGGGGAGCCCTGACTGGAAGGATAGGGAGTCGCTGAACTGCGGGATGGCCCGTGGGCCGACCGGGGTATCCACAACGACGCGAGCCGGAGAAAGCGCGGTGACGAGCGCGAGGACGGCGTCGCGTTCGAGGGACGTCAGGTTCTCCCGATCCACCGCCGACGCCGGGATGACGACAACCCGTCCGCGGGCGCCGGACCGAGCGATCGCCCTCACCAAGGCGATCCGCTCCTCGCGCGCGACCTGCTTCGAGTCCCGCGCTCCCAGTCCCCAAAGATCCTGCAGCTCTTTTTCCTCGACGCAGATCCCCGCTACGATGAGGGGGCCCAACACTGCCCCCCGTCCCGCCTCGTCCACCCCAAGAACGGTGGCCATATCACCGCCAGTACTGTCGGTGTCGCCGCCACCGCCACCAGGAGACGAGCCCAGGAACCACCTGGCGCCGTTTGAGGGGAAACACGAGCAGCACCCCGGCGAGGAACCCCCCGATGTGGGCAAACCACGCCACGCCTCCCATTCCCCCGAGGTCGACGATCCCCGAGAAGAACTGCACGATGAACCACAGCCCGAGGAGAATGAGGGCCGGGATCTCCACAAGGTGAAGGAAGAAGAACAACGGGACCACGGTCAGGACCCGCGACCACGGGTAGAGGACGAGGTACGCCCCCAGAACCCCCGCGATCGCCCCCGATGCCCCAACCATCGGCACCGTCGTCCGCGGAAACACCGCCAGCTGCAGGAGCGCTGCTCCGGCGCCCGCGAGGAGGTAGAACAGGAGGAACCTCCACCGCCCCATCGCCGCCTCGACGTTGTCGCCAAATACCCACAGGTAGAGCATGTTCCCCAGCAAGTGGAGCCATCCCCCGTGGAGGAACATCGAAGTGAACAGCGTGAGCCAGATCGGGAACGGAACACGGGGGGGCAAGTCTTGCCCTGACCAGAACTCCGCCGCCACGAGTCCGTAGCGGATCACGAATTCGTCGCGTTCCATCACCGGGTACAAGCACCCTTGCCCGAACCGACGGTAAAGAACCGGGCTGAACCCGGGAGCTGGCTGCCCGAAGGTAGTTTCCCATGTGCAGCGGTCGAGGAACACCAGCCGTTGGTCGGAGTAGCTGAGGGTGTACAGAAACCCCACGATATTCAGAGCGATGAGGGCGATCGTGACGTAGGGCACGATTCCGCTCGGTCGACCGTCGCGCAGTGGGATCATCTTAGGCTCCTCGATTCCATTCTAGCGGCCGGGCAGAGTGGGGGGTAGTTGTGCTCAGAGGTCGCCGATACTACCATGCGAAACGATAAGGAGGGTGACGGTGGAACTACTGCGCAAGCTGTCCGAGGCGGCCGGGATTCCTGGCCACGAGGAAGGTGTTCGGACGATCGCCCGCACGGCCCTCAAGGGTCACGTGGACACGATCGAAGTGGATCGACTGGGCAACCTCATCGCCCACAAGAAGGGCAGGGGCCCGAAGGTCGTCGTGGCCGGCCACATGGACGAGATCGGGTTCATCGTGTCCCACGTGGACGAGGAGACGGGATTCCTGCGGATCGAGCCGGTAGGAGGATTCGACCCTCGCACCCTCATCGCGTCGCGAGTCACGGTCCACGCCGCGGGCGGCGCCCTCATCGGACTCATCGGGACGAAACCGATCCACATCCTCACCGAGGACGAGAAGAGAAAGGAGCTCCGCGTTCAAGACCTGTTCGTAGACCTGGGGCTCCCTGGGAAGGCAGTCGCCAAGAAGGTGCGAATGGGCGACCCGGTAACCTTGGTCCAGTCGTTCACCCGCGTCGGGAAACTCCTATCGGGCAAGGCCCTCGACGACCGGCTCGGCGTGTACGTGGGGATCGAGGCCATGCGGAGGTTGAAAACACACCAGGCCGACGTGTACTTCGTGGGGACGGTTCAAGAAGAGGTCGGGCTGCGGGGAGCGCGGACGAGCGCATTCGCGATCAACCCCGACATCGGCGTCGCCCTCGACGTGACGTTGGCGTGCGATATGCCCGGCGTCTCCGCCCACGAGCAGGTCACGAAGCTCGGAAAGGGCGCCGCGATCAAGCTCAAGGACTCCGCCTCGATCTCCCACCCCGGCCTGGTGCGATTCCTCGTGGATCTCGCTGAGGCAAAGAAGATTCCGTACCAGATGGAGATCCTCCCCCGGGGCGGGACCGATGCGGGCGCGATCCAACTAGCACGAGAGGGGGCGGCGGTGGTGACCCTGTCCGTGCCCACGCGGTACGTGCACTCCGTGGTCGAAGCGGCGCACGTGGATGACATCGAGGCCACGATCAAGCTCCTCACCGCGTTCCTCGAGGCGTGTCACAAGGCCGACCTCAGATTGTAGGTTCGGGGCTCACCCCCGATAGCTGTTGGAGCGTCGGGCTTCCTGCCCGGCGACGGGGCGTAGGTTGGACACAAAGTCCGACGCTGCGTGAACCCCTCTCCCCCGGTGGGAGAGGGCAGGACGAGGGGGATATGGTGAACCGGATCCTGTTTCGCGACGTGGACGCGATCGCCACCTTCGATGTAGAGCGCCGCGAGCTCCGCGGCGGGTGGCTGCTTGTCGAGGGAAACCGGATCGCTGCGCTCGGTAACGCGCCTCCGCCCGCAGGCCCGTTCGACGAGGTGGTCTCCGGCCGGGATCGGGTGATGATCCCGGGGATGATCAACACGCATCACCACCTCTACCAGACCTTGTTCCGCGCCGTGCCGGGGGCTCAGGACAAGGAGCTCTTCGACTGGCTCGTGTTTCTGTACGAGAAGTGGCGGGGGATCGACGAGGACGCCGTGCGCACGTCGGCAATCGTGGGGTGCCTGGAGCTCCTCCTTTCCGGCTGCACCACGACCACCGACCACCTCTACCTCTTCCCTCGAGGACGGGAGAAGCTCACCGACATCGAGATCGAGGCTGCAGAGGGAGTTGGCATCCGGTTCCATCCCACCCGGGGCTCGATGTCGCTGTCCCGCGATGACGGCGGCCTCCCTCCGCCAGACGTCGTCCAGAAGGAAGAGGAGATCCTCCGGGACAGCGAACGCATCATCGCGCAGTGGCACGATCCTGGGTTCGGGGCGATGGTGCGGATCGCCCTCGCCCCCTGCTCGCCGTTTTCCGTGACGCAAGATCTGATGCGGGAAACGGCCGCACTCGCTCGAGACCATGGCGTCCTCCTCCACACCCACCTCGCCGAGACGACCGACGAGGACGCGTTCTGCCTAGACGTGTTCGGAATGCGGCCGGTGGACTACCTGGAGAGCGTGGGCTGGCTCGCCGACGACGTGTGGCTCGCTCACCTCGTGCACCTCTCCCAAGACGACATCCAACGGCTCGCTCGCGCCGGGGTGGGGATGGCCCACTGCCCGAGTTCGAACATGATCCTCGGGTCGGGAATCGCCCGCGTGCCGGAGATTCTGAACGCAGGGATGGCGGTCGGCCTGGGTGTGGACGGCTCCGCCTCCAACGACGCCTCGAACATGATCCGCGAGGCGCGGCAGGCGATGCTCCTCGCTCGGGTGAAGCACGGAGCAGAGGCGATGAGCGCCCGGACCGCGCTGGAACTGGCGACCCTCGGGGGAGCGCGCGTCCTCCACCGGGAACGCGAACTGGGGTCGCTTGAACTGGGAAAGTGCGCCGACCTCGTCATGTTCGACCTCTCTGCCCTCGAGTTCGCGGGCGCGGCCGACCCAGTGGCGGCCCTTGTCCACTGCGGGGCCCAGTATGCGGACCTGGTGATGGTGAACGGCGAGATCCGTGTGCGGAACGGGAAGCTTGTGAATGAACGGCTCTACGAGTCTATCCCCCAACAGCGGCAGATCTCGCGAAACCTCGTTGGAGACCCTTGAAGGTCGAGGTTCACGTGTTCTTCCCGTTCCGGGCCGAGATCGGCGACGGGCCCGTTACGCTCGACCTCCCTCCCGAGGTGGATGTCTCGGCCGCAGTGAGCGCCCTTGTCGCCGACTACCCTCAGCTCCGAGAGCGGATCTACGGCCCCGAGGGACGAATCCACCGCCACGTTTCGGCCCTCGTCAACGGGACCTCGATCCAGTTCAAGCAGGGGTTCGCCACTCCGCTCTCTGACGGGGACCTTCTGGTCCTCCTCCCGCCGGTGGGTGGCGGGTAGCCCGTACGATCCCGCGCCTTCGTCACAGATCCGAACCAGGTGCTCCATTGAAACCGGGCAAGTGCCCCGCTTCAACAACGTTGACCAACGGCCTTAACTGCGTTCTCGGTGTTCCCTGACCTGCAGCGCAGTGGAACCGCCAGACCTTGACGAAGCTCTGAATGATTGCTAAACTGTATTTCTAAGGCAACGGCTGCTGTTCATGGTGGGGGTGCATCGCGGGATCCTGCCTCCTCCTAAGCCCGCCAGGTAGAGCGAAGGCCCCTCCAGAGCCGAGGGGCTTTCGCCTGACAGGGGTTTCGTCTCCACCCCGTGCCGCAAGGATCCATTCCAGAACTCCCCGGAGATAGCGTCTGGCCGGGCAGTGGCAAGTGCAGAGCCTCGATCGAACGCTGACAGGTCAACCCACCCGATCGGCCTCATGCGGAGCAGCGGGCGAACCGCCTTGCTGAGTACGGAGTTGGCCGCAGCCGGCCTGAATCCGCACCCCTCGGGAGCGACGCACGGTGACATCCACTCCTGACCCGATGAGAAGGCGGCGAAACGCGTCCACTCGACTGTCCTCAGGCCGCTCGTAGGGTAGTCCCGGGGCCGGGTTGAACGGGATGAGGTTCACGTGGGCCAGCCGTCCCCGCAGGAGCCGGGCGAGGGCGTGCGCGTGCTCCCACCGGTCGTTGACCTCGCGGAGGAGGACGTACTCGTAGCTCACCCGACGGCCTGTTCTCTCCGCGTAATGATCGGCCGCCGAGAGGACCTCCCGCAGTGGCCACCGTTCGCCCAACGGCACGAGCTGGCGGCGCAAGTCTTCGTCCGGCGCGTGGAGAGAGACGGCGAGATTCACCTGCAGCCCTTCTTCAGCAAGCCGCAGGATCCCCGGCACGACCCCCACCGTAGACACCGTGATCCGTCGCGCCCCGAGTGCGAACCCCTGGGGATCGTTCAAGTTGCGGATCGCCCTGAGGGTAGCGTCGTAGTTGAAGAGGGGCTCGCCCATCCCCATCACCACGACGTGAGTTACCTCCTCCCCAGCGCATTGCAGCACCCGGGCGAAGTGCAGAACCTGGGCGGCGATCTCCCCAGCCGTGAGGTCGCGCATGTAGCCCATCCCTCCCGTGGCGCAGAACGAGCAACCCACCGGGCAACCGACTTGGGTCGACACACACACCGTTCGTCTGCGGTCTTCCCGCAGAAGCACCGCCTCCACCGCTTGCCCGTCGGCCAGAGTGAGGAGGACCTTGTCTGTACCCTCCTCGTCACCCTGGCCGGCGGCGACGGTGGGGAGCCTGATCGTGAACGCACATGCCAACCTCCCACGTAGGCCTCGACTCAGGTTCGTCATCGAGGCGAAGTCGGTCGCCAGACGCTTCCACACCCACTCCCAGACCTGCCGCGCCCGGAACGAGGGCTCGCCCCACGCCGTGATCTCGGAGGCGAGCTCCGGGAGAGACAGATCAAGTAGATCACGGCTATCCATGACAGGATTGTAGCCCGGGTTGTCGATCTTCCCGCTCAGGGCTATCTTCCATCATTGTGAGCGCGCTGGCGATCGCCGGTGGGACGGTTGTATCCCCACGGGGAACACGGGAGACCGACGTCGTCATCCGTGATGGGCGCATCACCCGGTTGGGAAAGGCCCACGCACGGGGACGAAGCGTGTCGGCACACGGGCTTCTTGTCCTTCCAGGTGCGATTGACGCCCACGTCCACCTCGACCTTCCCGTTGCCGATACGCGATCCGCGGACGATTGGAGGAGCGGGACGCTGGCCGCCGCTGCAGGCGGGGTCACGACCGTGGTGGACTTCACCAGCGGATCGGCCGAGGTGCCGCTTGCAGCTCAGATCGAACGGCGGATCGCCCAAGCCAGAGAGGCTGTGGTGGACTATGGTCTGCGGGCGGAAATGGTGGGGTGGACCCCGAACCGGATTGGGGAACTCGCCGCCGCAGCGGAACTGGGAGTCCGTGCGTTCAAGTTCTTCCTCGCCTATGCATCCAGTGGCCGCCGAACCACGCTCGGGGTCCTCCGTCAGACAATGCGGAGCATCCGCGACCTCGGGGGGGTAGCGATGGTCCACGCTGAGGCCGATGAACTGGTGGAGCCCTTGGGCGGCCCGTACCCCGCGGCACGGCCCGCGATTGCCGAAGAAGTGGCAATCGCCGAGCTGGGTATCCTCTCTCGCGAGGCACTCTGCCCAACCTACGTTGCCCACATCTCGAGCGCCCAAGGCTTGGCGGCCCTCCGGGCGGCCCAACGGGCTGGCGCACCCATCGTCGGGGAAACCTGCCCCCACTACCTCCTCCTCGACGAGCGGGTCTACACCGAACCGGATGGTCACCGGTTTTCGGTGACCCCACCCCTGCGCAGCACAGCAGATGCCACTGCGCTCTGGCACTCCCTCCCCGGACGCCAGCTTCAGGCCGTCGCTACCGACCATTGCCCCTTCACGAACGATCAGAAGGACCCGTTCCGCAAGGATCCCGGCCGCCTTCCATCGGGACTTCCTGGAGTGGAGACGCTCCTCCCTCTCCTCTACTCGGAGGGGGTTCGCAGGGGGCGGATCACCCTCCGCGACCTCGTCTGGTACCTCAGCGAAGGCCCGGCGCGCGCGTTCGGCCTCTGGCCACGCAAAGGCGGGATCCGGGTTGGCGCAGACGCCGACCTCGTGCTCCTCGATCCTGATGAGACATGGACAGTACAGGCCGATAAGCTGCACATGAAGACGGGCTTCTCTCCGTACGAAGGTCGGGCCCTCTCCGGGCGGGTGGTGGGGGTCCTCTCGCGGGGAACGTGGCTCGTGCGGGACGGGGAACTCTGTGCACCGCCCGGGCATGGCACGTTCATCCCCTGGGACTAGCACAGTCGCAAGTCCTCAAGTCGCAAGTCCAGGGGATCAGTGTGAGTTCGCAGTCTGCACCCGTTCTAGGGGCCAGTGGATCTGCCGTGTCCATCGCGGGGCCCGAGTCGAACGGCAATGCGCTAGGTACAATCCGGTAGAACTCGGGACTTGTTGACTTGAGACTGTGTCAGAGGAGGAGACGATGGTGCGAAGTGCGTGGGTAGCTGTGCTGGTGGTGGCCCTGAGCGGGGCCGTGGCGGCCCTGGGGCAGGTTTCGGTGGGACTGGGCTCGGGAGGGCCCCTGATCGGCCTTCTCACCTTTGACCTCTCTCCGCTCACCGCGGCCCTCACCGCAGCAGGGTACCCGGCTGTGGACGGCCCGGTGGTGGTGTTCGGGGGGGGCGGGGCGGGCGGTATCCTCGGCGGGCCCGTGTTTGGTGGACTCGGGTTCGGCGGAAGCTTGAGCAAACTGGAGGCAGATAAGCGAACCGATCTCGAACTCGGCTACGGCGGCGTGGTGGTCGAGTTCGCCCGTCAGGCGGGGAAAGGAGCGGTGATCGCGGTCGGGACCGTGCTCGGCGGGGGAGGTCTGGATCTCACCGCGCGGGCGCGCTACCCCGTGGACTTCGCCGACTCCCTGGCCACACCCGCAGTGAGCCGTTTCAGCTTGGGGTTCTTCGGCGGGCTCGCCTACCTCCGGCTGCAGATCCAAGCCCTGCCCTGGCTTGCGGTGGAAGGGTGGGCCGGGTACTTCCTCGCCTTCCCTGGTCAGTGGGAGGAGGGAGGGCGGGAGATCGCTGGGCCCAAGCTCGACCTGCGGGCACCGTTCTTCGGGCTCCGCATCTCGTTCGGCGGGATCGGCTCGCCCGATGAACCCCAGCCGGAGGCACCCACCCCCGGGGAGGAGAAGGAGTAGGCCAGCTCACAGGAGGCTGTGTGCGGATTGCCGGGTCCGCGGACCCGGCCGTCTGCGGCCTTGATGGCGTAGCGTCGCAACTCGTCTGCGACGGCTTTTGACGGAATCGCCGAACTGAGGAACCGCCAACCGGCGAACCGCTTTTCCGGCCGTCGGGGATGAACCCCGACACTACAGTCTTCCTTCTGCGATCTCCGCGCACTCGGCGGTGAACGGGGCCTTCAGGCATTGATCTCCCACGCGGCGAGAATCTCCCCGAAGAACAGGGTGTGGAAGTCGCCCCGCGGGTAGTATTTGGCGCGGATGCCCTCGTCGAGGATTCCCGTTGGATCAAGCTCGGCGCGGGCCACGACGCGGCACTCGTAGGCCACGCCGCAGCCGACGAGCAGGGGCGCCTTGACCTTGGTGCCCGGCGTCGTGCGCAGGCTGAGCTCGGTGAACTTGTCGAGGTCGCGCCCGGAGCGGCTCCCGCACACCGTCAACTCCTCCACCATCGTTCCCAGGGGCACGTTCACCGTAAACGCTCCTCTCGCCTCGATGCAGCCGTGCGTGTACCGCGAGGGCCGGACGAGAACGTGGCACACCGGCCGTGACCAGATCGTCCCGAGCTGGAGCCAACCGATCGTCATCGCGTTCGGATGGCCCGTCGCGTCCACCGCAACGAGGAACGCGCCATTCCCATGCAGCACCTGCGCCTGAGCCTCGTCGAATCGGTCCCATGGGCCAATCGCGTTCATGGTTCCCTCCTCCAGGTCGCCCGCTCGAACGGGCTTGGGTAGTACGCGGCGAGGATCCCCCCGCCGATGAACTCGCGCAGGATCGACACCGCGGGAACTTCGTCCCCCGGATACGGAGTGTACCAGCGCAGCTCTTCGAGGAGCCGCTCCGCCTTCAGGCGCAATCGAGGGTGCCGCACCTGGAGGAGCAGCGGCTCGGCCCGCGAGCGCAGCACAGACCATTCGTAGACGAGGGCGGAGTTGAACATCACGTCCGCCTGTCCCTGGTGGGGGAACACGAACCGCTTCTCCCCCCGCCGCACGTTGTCCCACATTCGCAACGTGTCCTCCGCGGAGTAACCGCGGAACGCAGCGTCGCGCACCACGCGCCGCAGAAGCCGCGTGTCGGTGGTCGACATCCGCACGTGGTCGTCCAGGTTGAGCTGCGTCAGAGCCGAGGCGTAAATCCGGAACGAACGTCCCTCCAAGCCGGAGGGAAGGAGCTGCGGGTTCAGGCAGTGCAGCCCCTCGACGAGGAGGATCCCGTCTTCCTTCAGCTGAAGCTGGCTTCCAACCTCACGTCGGCCCGAGGCGAAGTCGAACCTCGGCAGTTGCACAGCTTTCCCCTTCAGGAGTTCCTCCATCTGACGCTGGAAGAGGGATACCTCCACCGCAGAGATGTCGTCGAAGTCGGTCAGGCCCCGGCGGGCCATCTCGTCACGGGGAAGGAAGTAGTCATCCATGGACACCGGGTACGGCCGTAGCCCGAGCGAGAGGAGCTGAATCGCAAGCCGTTTCGTGAACGTGGTCTTCCCCGACGAGGATGGGCCGGCAATGAGGATCAGCCGCGGGGAAGAGGGGTGCTCCGCGATCGTGTCCGCAATCTGAGCGATGCGCTGGCTGTGAAGAGCCTCCGAGACCAGGATCAACTCCACCATCCGTCCCGTCCGCGCGGCCTCGTTGACCGTGTACGCGTCGTACACGCCAAGGAGGTCCAGCCAGTGCCCGTACTCCTCGAAGACCTGGAGGAGCGCCGAATAGTCCTCGGCCGGGGCGAGCTCGGTTGGCCGCTCGCGGCGGGGGAAGCGAAGGATGAACCCCCGCGGGTACGGGGTAAGGGCGAACTGGGGGAGGAGAGCGGCGGAGGGCACCATCGGCCCGAACAGGTAATCCTGGAACTGCCCCAGCCGGTAGAGGGGAACCGTGTCCTCAATCCCTCCCTGAACGAGGAGTTCTGCCTTGTTGAACAAGCCCTGGCCGCGGAGACGGGCTTGGGCCTCCGCGATCGGGACCTCTTCCCGAACGATACGAGCATCCGTTCGGACGAACTCCCGCATGTGGGCCTCGATCCGCGCTAACTCCTCCGGGGTGAACAACGGCCGCCGGGCCACCCGGCAGTAGTACCCCCCGAACGGGACGGAGTGGTCGATGATCAGCCGGGCCTCCGGGAACAAGGCATGGACCGCCGCGGCGAGAAGGAAGCTCAGCGAGCGGGTGTAGATCCGGATCCCCTCCGAGTCGGTGAGGAACACGGGGCGCACCTCGGCGTCCTCGCAGAGGGGGAACGAGAGTTCCCGCAGCTCCCCGCCCACAGCCGCCGCCATCGCCGGCACCTGGGGATCCGGGTAGGCGGCCCGGACAAACTCCCCCAACGCCGTTCCGGCGGGACCCTCGAACACCCGACCATCGGGGAAGATCGCCTGCACGATCTTCCGCCGCTTGCTGAGCTTGACCTCAGCCATAGGACGGCCATTGTACCCCCGGCCCTCTGCTTCACCCCCAAGCCAGGCGGTGCCGCAGCCGCACGATCCACCCGCCGTGTTCCCTCGCGCTACAGCTTGCTTACAGCGAACCTGATCACGCTCACCTGCCCACCTCCTGCGCCTGACGAGCGACCAGGACGAGGTCCTGAGCCGAGGAGACCGCGTCGTGAGCGGTTCGGGGTCGGACCCGATCGGCAGGAGGTGGAGCCCCGGCATCGCCCATGTCGAGCGAGATCCCGTCCAAGCGGAGGAGGTTCTTGAGCCGGCGCAGATCAGGGTTGTGGCGGGTGGCGCGGGCGAGAAGGTCCGGGATCCCATCGTGCCCGATCGCCTCCGGGTCCTCGCCCTGGACGAGGAGGAACGCTCTCAGAGCACGATCGGCTGCGACGAGGGCGGAGTCGAGCGCCCAATCGTGGCGTTCTGCCGCGAGCAGCGCCTCCGCGGCCGCGAGGTCGTGCTCCGCCTGGCGGAGGTGGCGGTCC
>JAGUVP010000040.1 GCA_020062805.1 Candidatus Bipolaricaulis sp. | reverse complement strand
GGCGGAGGGGGAGATCGAGGGGCACTTCCAGGTCGTGGCCGATGGCGACGGACGCGTGGTGGGGGCCGAGATCATCGGTCCTCACGCCTCGGACCTCATCGCCGAGGCGACCCTCGCCATCCAGGCCGGCCTTACGGCAGAACAGATGGCGGAGACGGTGCACGCCCACCCGACCTTTCCGGAGGGCCTGTGGGAGGCAGCGCTCGCCCTCCTCGGCCGTCCGCTGCACAGCGGGTAACCCCGCTGACGTTCGCCGCATACCTGCCTGCAGCAGGCAGGCAAGGTGCGACGCTACAGAACCGAGCTGTTGTAGCGTCGGGCTTCATGCCCGACGGCCTGAAAGGCGGTTCGCCGGTCGCCGGTTGGCGGTTCGGCGGTTTCGTGAAAGGCCGTCGCACACAAGGTGCGACGCTACAGAACCGCGGAACAACCGTCTCAGACAAGCTGCGACGCTACAGAACCGAGCTGTTGTAGCGTCGGGCTTCATGCCCGACGGCCGTTCGTCGACGACGGTCTGGCGTCGGATACAGGGTCCGACGCTACAGGTAAGGCCGTCGCAGACAAGCTGCGACGCTACACAACCGCGGAAGAACCGTCGCACAGAAGGTGCGACGCTACGGGGCCCCTGGCGTCGGACACAGGGTCCGACGCTACGACGTGAACAACCGCTGGCCGAGGAGCTTCGGCGGAAGCGACCCGCACGACAGGATCGCATCGTGCATCTCCCGCAGGGACTTCCCTGGGTTCCGTCGCTTGTACTCCTCGATCAGCTTCAGGATCTCCAGCTTCCCGATCAGGTAGCTCATCGGTTGGGTGGGGGAGCTGGTGTACCGACGGACTTCAGCGGTCGCGTTCGTGCGTTCCAGGCCGGCCTTCTCCATCAGGAACTGGATCCCCTCCTCGACGGTCATCTTCCCCGTGTGCAGGGAGACGTCGAGGATGATCCGCGCTGCCCGCCACAGCTGGTCTTGAAGCCGGGCGATCTTCTGCACCGGCTTGTTGATGAACCCCAAGCTCTCCATCAGCTCTTCGCAGTAGAACGCCCACCCCTCCACGAACAGGCTGGATAGGGCCGACCCGAGCTTGCGGGGAAGGGACTTCGCGTACCGGTTGGCGTACACGAGCTGGAGGTGGTGGCCGGGGTACGCCTCGTGGAGGGCGGTCACCGGGATCTTGGCGAGGTTGTGGCCGCGGAGCTTTTCGTCGCGGGCCTTGCGCGGCATGAAGCGGTCCACGGGCGTGACGAGGAAGATCCCTTCCTGTTTCTTTTCGAGGGGACCGGGCATCATGTACGCGGCGTAGGGGAGCACCGGCCGCATCGAGGGTGGGGTGGGCCGAATGCTCAGCTTCTCGCCCTCGGGGATGGTCACGATTCCCCTTTCCTGGACGAACCGGCGCGCTCGCTCCATCTCCCGGCGGTAGGTCTTGAGGAGGTCCCGGGCTGTGGGGTGGTCCTTCTTGGCCTCGTCCACGATCTCGCGGGCTGTCTTCCCCGGGGCGACCTTGGCCGCGAGGGTCTCCATCTGGGCCTGGGTATCGTTGAACAGCTTGCAGCCCAGTTCGAGGAGCGCATCCGCCGAGTAGTCGAGCAGGTGGTCCTCGCGCAGCATCTCCTCGAACAGCTCTTTGCCGGCGGCGAACTCGCCCTTAGCCTTGGGAAGGATCTCCTGTTCCAGGAACGCGATGTAGTCCCGGAGGGCCTTTGCTGCTTTTCGGCTCGCGCGCAGGACCTTCGGGAAGAGCAGGGGGGTGCGCAGGCTCATCAGCGGGACCACGACTTTGAACAAGACCAGCCCTCGCTTGGCGCCCTCGACCGCGACCTCGGCCCACACCGGTGGGACTTTCTCGGGAATGAGGTTCTCCTTCCCTTGGGCGAGAACCCGCGGGATCTCCTGGAGACGACCGAGGACGCCCTTCATCCGCACTCGGAACGGGGCGAAGTCGCGCATCAGGAGGAGGAACACGCCGCCCATGCACTCGCTGAGGTACGACCCCGGGCTCCGCTCGTGGCCGCGGGTCTTCTCGAACCCGCGGAGGAACGACTTCGCCATCTGCACCATGAGGGTCCGGTCGATCCGCGCGTCGAGGGACCACGTTGCGGGATCCGTACCCTCCAGCTGGGTCACTGCTTCCCGCAGCATCTTCTCCTGGCGGGTCCGCGCAGCCGCACTGTGGTCCCCCAGCCGGTAATCGAACCGGTGGTCGCCGAACTGGGTTGCTGCAACGGGGATCTCTTCCATCATCCGCTGGAAGAAACGGTCTATCGATGTGTAGAACTCGGCTTCGGTTACGTTCGCCACGTCTCTCTCCTTCTGCCCCACCACCGCCGGAAGACAGAAGGGACCCGTGACGTGTCCCACGTCACGGGTGTAGTCCCCAAAGACCCCGTGTCCCGGCGCTCGGATTGGGCCACGCCCAACTGTACCCGCTCCGGATCAGGAGTGCTTCTCCCAGCGCACGCGCGTGCGGGAGGGGGTGACGATCCGGTACACGAGCCACGCTGCGCCGGCGATGAGGATCACCGGAAGCAGCAGCGGGAGGAGAACCAGGCCCACGACGAGGAGGACGAGGATCACGATGAACGGAACGAAGAGCGCACCCGCGAGGAGGGCGCCTCCCGTTCCCACGACGGCCCCGATCAGCCCCCCGATGAGACCGATCAGGCCGCCGATGAGCCGGAACAGACCGCCGAGGATCATCGCTTGATCCTCTCTCGCACCTCGGCCTCGGGGTGAACGTCGAGGGACTCCGCGTACTCGACGCGGCCGATCCGGCACCCCGGCCCGATGTGCACGATCTTTCCGCGCACGACGTCGGCGGTGGTCGCTTCGAGGTGCACGTTGTCGCCCTCGATCTCGCCGACGGTGAGGGTGCCGATCCCGACCCCCAGCCGGAAGCCTCGGGTAAGGCTGAACCCGAAGTTGAACCCGGAACTGGCGCGGATGTCGATGTTCTCCCCACCGATCTCGCGCGCTCGGCTGTCGCCGACGAGTTTGATTTCGACCCGGTCAGCGCTGAGAAGGCCTCCGATCTCGAACTTGCCGGATGACGTGAACACGTCGGTCTCCATGTCTCGCGCCACGTGGAGCACGCCGCTGACGCGGACGTAGTGCCCGCGGAAGCTCCCCCCGATGCGTTGAGCGCCGGAGGAGCGAAGCTCCTTCGCTTCAGCATCGCCCTCGATGCCGCAGCTCCCCGAGGTGACGAGAACGTCAGCCTCTACACGGCCCGTGAACTTCCCGGACCCGGAGACGGAGATCTCCTTCGCCTTCACGGTGCCCTGGAACCGTGCAGCCCCGGAGACGCGGATCTCCTGGGCCACGACATCCCCTTCCACCCGTCCGGAACCCGAGATGCGGACTTGCGTGTACTCGCCGCCCGAAACCCGTCCCGATCCCGAGATGGAAATGCTTTGGCTTTCCATCTACGTCACCTCCCTCAGCGCCAACTTCACTTGCTCGGCGATCTTCTCCAGATCTACCCGGTGCTTGACCCGTGATTCGCGGTCGACCTTGAGCGGCTCGTGTCCGAGCACCCCGAGCGTGAGTCGCACCGAGAATCCTTCTTGCTCGAACGCCTTCTCCCCGAGCAGGGCCGTCATTCCCGTGGGCGTGCGCAGGACGGTCTCTTCCGCGCGCACGAGGTCCACGAGCAGCTTCGCTTC
>JAGUVP010000035.1 GCA_020062805.1 Candidatus Bipolaricaulis sp. | reverse complement strand
GCCGCGCCGCCCACCCGACGGGAACGGACCTCGATCTTGGGCATGCAGTTCTGCACAGCTTTGAGGAACGTATCCAACGCTGGGCCCTCGCCCCGGCGGTCGAGGAGGTCGAACGCCGCGTACACCGTACGTCGAGCCAGCGATTTCTTGCCATCCCACATCACGTAGTTGATGAGCTTCTCGACCAGTTTCGAACCCTGACGGATGTCTGCAGCAGCGTCCCGACCGGGGATGACGACATCGAATGTGGGCACCTAACCCTCCTTGGGACGGCGCATACCGTACCGAGACCGTCCCTGACGGCGGCCCTCGACACCCGCGGTATCCAGCGCCCCGCGGATGATGTGGTACTTCACCCCGGGGAGGTCCTTCACCCGTCCACCCCGCACGAGAACCAGGGAGTGCTCTTGAAGGTTGTGGCCCTCACCCGGAATGTACGCCGTCACCTCGCGCCCGTTGGAAAGGCGCACCCGGGCTACCTTCCGCAACGCGGAGTTCGGCTTCTTGGGGGTACGGGTGAACACGCGCAGGCATACACCTCGGCGTTGTGGGCAGCTGGCGAGAGCCACAGACTTGCTTTTCGACCGCTGCGGTTTGCGTCCATGTCGCACAAGTTGGTTGAACGTTGGCATGTATCCTCCTCGGGATTCTAGGTCCCCCTCGACCGGGTTTCAACTCTGCGAAGCAGGTGCTGCATCCCCAGCGGGGAACCCTGTGCCCACGGGAATCCTCTTTCCGACCATGAGGCATGGTTTCAGTCCATCGAGGTAGTCGTCCTCGCCGCGCAATGCGGCATCGGCAAGTACTTTCGTCGTACGCTCGAACGAAGCCGCGGCAAGCCACGACTTCCGGAGCAACGCCGCCCGGGAGATCCTCAGGAGTTCTCGCTCGCCCTGCGGAATGCGGTACTCAACGAGCCGCACCGTTCGTGCTTCGTCGTGGATCTCGACTCGAGCTTGGCGGATCCCAAGGGCAATCGCCCGCTCCAGTGTTTCGCGGGTTAGCTCCTCGTTCGCTTCAGCTACCGTTGTCCCCCCCCGCACGAGAGGCGCGAGGAGTTTGGCCCCGACCAACTCGTTGCGGCCGCGTCGGATCTCCTCATTCTCGGTTGACAGCCGCCGCACCTCAAGCTGGAAGATCTCGAGGGGGACAACGTCGTTGAGGAGGAACGCCGACTCGCCGGGGTCCACGATTCGCACGTTGTTCAGGATCTGCCGGGCCACGACTTCGAAGTGCTTGTCGTTGATGTCCACGCCCTGAGAGCGATAGACCTTCTGAAGCTCCACGAGCAGGTACTCCCTCGTCTTCTGGACGCCGGCCACCTCCATCAGGTAGTGAGGCGGGATCACTCCTTTGGACACGGGCTCACCGCGCTCAACCTTATCCCCTACCCGCACGATCGTTCCCTCACCGCACTCCACCTGGGCTCGGTAGCGAAACCGCACCGTCGCCCGTTCACCGGCCGTCTCCAGACGGTCGACCAGCAGGGCGTCGCCGGGGGGCGTGTTCACCTGGAACAGCTCTTGCCCCTCGCGGACCGGAGCTCCGTGCTCGACCATCGGCAGGAGGTCGGCAGTGATCGGGGCGAACACAGCGCGGCTCTTCTTTGTGCATACCGCAACCGAGCGATGCCCCGCCAGCACGGTTCCCTTCACCTCCGCTCGCACGGTAAGCGCCCGTGATCGCGTCGCGAGCTTCTTCCCTTCTTCAACCACGTCTCCGTCCTGAACCAGGACTTGTGATCCGTACGGGATTTCGTACTCCCGTGTCTCCCCTCGCTCTCCGCGGACGACGACGTGCCGCGTCCCTCCATCGTGCCGCACTTCCACCTGGCCCGGGATCCCCGCGACGGGAGCCTCGACGTGGTACTCCGTGGTCAACGCCTCGCCCTCGTCCACGGTCGCCCGATGTGCGATCTGAATCTCTGCCTCAGGGGGAACCGCGTACATCCGATCGAGCCCTGCCTCATCGAGCACAGCCAAGTACCGTTCTCCTTCTTCCTCGAAGAAGAACGCCTTGCCCTCGATCGGACTGCGCAGGGAACGGAACCGCCCCCCGTCCACTTCCTCTCCCTCAGCAAGTTGGAGAAGGGAGCGCGGCAGCACCACAGTGTGTGGCTCAGACGTGATCTCCACCACTTCGCGCCCCGTGCGTGTGGTCTCGATGTCCGTGATCCGTCCCGAGAGGGGAGCCACGGTGGCATGGGCGGCCTTCGTTGTCTTTCGCGCCTCGAACAGCTCCTCGGCTCGCGGGAGGCCCTGGGTGATGTCGAGACCCGCCACGCCGCCGGTGTGGAACGTACGCATCGTCAGCTGGGTACCCGGCTCACCGATGGACTGAGCAGCGATCACGCCCACCGTCACCCCAAGGTCCACCAGGCGATGAAACGCGAGGTCGAGTCCATAGCACATTTGACACAATCCACCTGGGGTTTGGCACAACGCCGGGGAGCGGATGACGATCTTCGGCCTCACCCTCACCTCCCGGACCCCCGACTCACGAAGGTCGCCCACGAGTTCAGGGGACAGAGGTTCGCCATCGCGCACCAGGAGAGCTCCCGTCTCAGGGTGGTACAGGTCGCCGATGACTTTGCAGAACCCCACGCGTTCGTCGACCCCCTGCTCATCGAGATCCAGCGATACTTCCATCGTCCCCACCCGATGCGAGGTGGGCCTGTCCAGAAGCACGCCTGCCTCGACGAGGATCTCGCCTGTCCCCAGATCTCGAATCGGCTCCACGGTCACCCGTCCGTAGATCCGCTCTGGAATATCCTCCATCACTTGACCCTTGGGAGCGAAGTACAACGGATCAACCTCCACCCCTTGGCGGGTCCCGCAGTCTCGTTCCTTGACGATCGCGTCCACACAAGCATCGACAAGCCGGCGGGTGAGGTACCCTGCGCTCGCCGTACGGAGGGCGGTATCCGCCGTGCCCTTCCGACCGCCATGGGTGGAGATGAAATACTCCAGAATCGAGAGCCCCTCACGGAAGTTCGAGATCACAGGCCACTCGAGAACCCGTCCCTGCGGGTCGGCCATCGGTCCCCTCATCCCAGCAATCTGCTTCACCTGTCCAGCCGAGCCCCGCGCCCCCGAAGCGACGATGGAGTAGAGTGGGTTGAATGACATTCGGGACAGGTTGTCCATCGTCGCCTTTTCCACCTCGTCCACTGTCTCCCGCCACACCCGCGTCACAGCGTGGTAGCGCTGTTCCTCCGTGGCCAACCCCCGACTGAACATTCGGTTGATCTGGTCCACCTGCGCCTGGGCAGCCTGCACCAACGCCGCCTTCTCGGGCGGGATCGCGCAGTCAGGAATCGAGATCGTCAACCCAGAGAGGGTCGCGTAGCGAAACCCGAGGGACTTCAGTTCGTCGAGAACAACAGCAGCACGCTCCCATCCGTAGCGCAGGTAGCACTCCTCGAGTTTGCGACGAACCTGCCGTACGTCGAGGGTCAAGCTGTAGTCCTGAAGTTCCGGCGGGAGAGCCTGGTTCAAGATCGCCCGCCCCAGCGTGGTCTCCACGATCTGCTCGCCGATCCGTATCCGGATCAGGGAGTGAAGACTGATCACCCCTTGATCGTGGGCCCTCAACGCCTCGTCGATCGAGCGAAAGGCCTTGCCCCTCCCTTTCCCGTCCGGGTCGAGAATCGTCAGGTAGTAGAACCCGTACACCTGGTCCTGAGTGGGTAGGGCAAGCGGTCGCCCGTGGGCAGGGGAAAGCGTATTGCGAGCTGAGAGCATAAGGTCCCACGCTTCCTGAACCGCCTCCTTCCCGAGGGGAAGATGGACCGCCATCTGATCCCCGTCGAAATCCGCGTTGAAAGAAGGGCACACATGGGGGTGGACCTGGATCGCATCGCCATCCACAAGCACCGGCTGGAACGCCTGAATCGACAACCGGTGCAGCGTCGGGGCACGGTTGAGGAGCACGGGATACTCGCGGATCAAATCATCGAGGGTATCCCAGACCTCCGGCAGCTCGCCGGCGAGCGCCTTGTTCTTGATCTCGTCGTAGTCTGCGTACGGAAGGTTTTCGAGTCGAGAGAGGATGAACGGCTTGAACAGCTCGAGCGCCATCTTCTTCGGAATCCCGCACTGGTGGATCTTGAGTTGAGGGTTGACGACGATCACCGCACGGGCGGAGTAATCCACGCGCCTCCCGAGGAGATGCCGACGGAGACGACCCTGCTTCCCCTGAATCCGCTCCGACAGCGACTTCAGCGGGCGGTTGTCCCGGCCTCGGATCGGGTTGTCCTTCTTCTCGTTGTGGATTAGAGCGTCCACCGCCTCCTGGAGCATCCGCCGCTCGTTGCGCAGGATGATCTCCGGTGCCCCCATCTCACGAAGCTTCTTCAAGCGGTTGTTGCGGTTGATGATCCGCCGGTACAGATCGTTCAGGTCTGTGGTCGCAAACTTTCCGCCTTCGAGCTGGATCATCGGCCTCAACGCCGGAGGCAGGACTGGGATAACCTCCAGTACCAGGTTCCCTGGGTTGTTCCCAGACCGACGCAACTGGTCCACAACCTCGAGGCGGTGGAGGATCCGCCGTCGCTCCCCTTGGTTTGCGGTGTGCTCCAGTTCTTCCCACAGCTCGTCGGCGAGTGCGTCCAAGTCGAGCGCCTCCAGCAGCCGCTCAATACCCTCCGCCCCGGTCGCCGCCTCGAATCCGCCCGGGAAACACCGATCGTAGGCCCGTGCCTCCAACGTGGACAGCTCCTGGCCAAGCCGCAACGGAACGTTCTCCGCCACCCTAACCACAAGATGGGCAAGGTTGTCCACCACTTCTTGGATCGAGCTCCCATCCACGCCCTCATAGCGCGCCCGCAACATCTCGAACATCGTCTGCGAGCACACTTCTCCGGCCGGCCTCTCGCACAAAGTCTCCCCGGCTTCGACGCTGTCCCCATCCTCAACGAAGACCTCCGCGTCGGAGGCCACCGGGTACTCGTGACGGCCAATCACCAGGGCCCGGAACGTCTCTCCGTTGGCAAGTTTCCGTGTTTCGACCTGGACTTCCCCCTCTTCCTCCGCCACCACTTTCGGAGCCTTGGTGACCAGGTACGCCTGCTCGACCTGGAACGTGAACGCAGTGGCAAGGATCCGTACCTCGCTCCCGTAGAGAGTTTCTCCCTGTCGGATTTTCGGAGAGCCTGATTGCGTAACGATGAACAGGTCTTCGCGCGATGTCTCGGTTTCGTAGTACGCGATGCGCCGGAGATCGCGACGCTTGATCCCCAGCAGGCGAGACAACGGGCTTGCCACTCCTTTGAGATACCAGAAGTGGACCACTGGACTGGCAAGGCGGATGTGTCCCATGTTCACCCGACGAACCGCTGAGTCGGTGACGAGGACCCCACATTTGTCGCAGGTGATACCCTCGTACTTCTTACCGCGGTACTTGCCGCACGTGCACTCGTAGTCGTTCTCCGGACCGAAGATCTCCTCGGCGTAAAGGCCGCCCCGCTCGGGCTTGTGGCTTCGGTAGTTAATCGTTTCGGAGTTCGTTACCTCTCCTC
>JAGUVP010000086.1 GCA_020062805.1 Candidatus Bipolaricaulis sp. | reverse complement strand
CAACATCTACGGCGGGCACCTCCGTTGGAACTGCCAATACCGCCCTGACCGCTCCAGGTGGTAGCGACGGTTGAACGCCGGGTTCCCACGACTGCGGCCCCGGCTCTCCCTCGTACTGCCGGGCCGCGACCGGAGGACGTATCGGCTTTTGCTCTCGCTCTGGGGCTTCTAGGTCGGCCAGAAATGACGTGATCCGCCGGGAGGGCATCCCAAGAAGCGATGCCGTATTCTCCCACGTCCCTCCGAATCTACGGATGCCTTCGCGCGGAGACTGCCCTTCCTTAGCGAACTCTGCTGCTAGAAGGGACAACCCCCGCCGGAGATCATCCTTCCGCATCGGCATCCCCTGACGCGGAGAGTTGGCCAGGATTGCTAGGGCAATCACATCCTTGATGTCCGTGATTGGAAGAATGACTACCCTGATGTCTACCCCCTCTTCCCGATGCGCGATAGTCCGATGTACCCCGTCGATCACCGTCTTGCCGTCCTCGGCTACCAGTACCGGCGGAAAAGGCGCGGCCTCTTCCACACTTTCGCGCATCATTCCCACTCGGTCCAGGTCAACGGACGCGCGGGGGTACACCCGCTGATCAATCACCAGTTGTTCCGGCGGGACAATGCGAACGGGGTACTCGCACGCACACAGGGCCTTCTCTAGTATCTGGGCCAATTGCTCTAGCCGTGGGCTCTGCTTTGCTGTGTCCGACATCGCGTAGCCTCCTACCACTCGGTATCTACCTCTTCGGTGAGGGCCTTCTCGACGATCTTCAGGATCTCCGGTGGGGTCGGAGCCACGATGTCCCCTGGCAAGTTGACTTCGCCGGAAACGGGAGTGAAGTAGTATTTCGTATCGAACCCCTCACCCTCCCGCAGTATGTCCAGCATCCCCAGATGGGTCCCCATCGCCCCGAACATGACCGCCAAATCATGCAGTGGCCCGCGCTTTGGCCCCCCAAACG
The DNA here is from genome assembly GCA_020062805.1 of Candidatus Bipolaricaulis sp. Classification (GTDB taxonomy): domain Bacteria; phylum Bipolaricaulota; class Bipolaricaulia; order Bipolaricaulales; family Bipolaricaulaceae; genus Bipolaricaulis. The sequence goes on along the minus strand of JAGUVP010000086.1, from coordinate 1,828 downwards.
TCGCTACCTGCTGTATCTTATCGGTGAAGTTGTAGACCGGGATGGCCGCCTGAGCGTTCCGCTTGGCCCCCCGCGCACAGTGCTGGCAGGGCTTCTCCTCGTCATACGTCTTAGCGCAGAAGACCCGCCCGCGCTTGCTGCGATGGAAGAAGATGGTGGCAAACCCATCAAAGTCCTTCAAGCACACGACCCGCCGAACTCCCCCCGCCGAGATTTGCAGCAAGGGGCCTGGCGAGTAGAACTTCTCGTTCAGCAACTTCTGGCGGTCTTCCTTGTTCATCTCTCTCTCCTCCTCGATTTACCTGCTCGTTTTCGGGACCGCGCATACCGCGCTACGGCCACCTGATCGTACTGTCCCTCTTTCGGCTCAGGAAGCAGGCCCGCCCGTACAAGGTACTTCAGCGTTCCTTTCCTGATCCCCAATTCGTGCGCTGCTTCTGCCGGAGTCACGTCGGCTCTTCCACATGACGATCAAGCCATTCCATTCCTGACTGAAGCCCCCATGTCCCCCACCGCTCATCCTGCTCAGCGCCAACCGCCTGTCCCGGATCTTGGCCCGGATAGTTCAACACCAGCGCCTCTGAGAAAACGCGGAGGAGGCCCAGTGAACAGTCCAGCCCGGCCTGGTCGTGATCGTAGGCAAGTACAAGGCGACGCCCCCCCAAAATCGACTGGAGGACAACGATCTGATCTCGGGCGACGCTCGCTCCGAATGTGAAGTAGGATGGCCCAGCCGGGATGAGCCGAAGTGCCTGGGCCTGCAAGAGCGCCAGTGCATCAAAGACACCTTCGGTCAGGTACAGGAACTCTCCGCCTTCGGTAGGTTCGCCGCCCACCCCTATGACACGCCCCCGCGGGAATCCTTGGGTCGAGAAGTATTTGGCGTGTCGCTTCTTCAGCATGACCCGGTAGTACCTCCACATCTCCCAGACCACCCGGCCCCCAGCCCCCTCCGGCACAAGCACGGCACACCAGATCGTGACGCCCAGCACATCCTTACCCTCAGCGAAGAGTGGCAACTTCCAGACGCCCGGCAAGCCCTCTACACCGCCCACCTCGTTGACGCACAACCCCCGTCTCCGCAACCAAGACACGGCTCGCTCCGTTGGTGGCCAGGTCAGGAGAGCCCGGGCTTCTTCCCCTCCGCCGGACTCCTCAGCCGCCACCCCGCGGCCTAGGAGCGCCTCGAAAGTCCCAACCCCCTCCCCATACGCCGCTTCTGCGGCTTCCCGCGGCTTCATCCCTAGCAAGGATGCCAGGGTAAACAGATCCCCGCTCGCCCCGCATCCGTGGCACTTGAAGAGGCCAGGATCAAGAGTGAGACTCATCGAAGGGTTCTCATCTTCGTGAAATGGACATCTGACCGTAACGTTGCGACGAGACACGGAACGTCGTCACTGAATCTTATCGGGCTGAGCCGGGCGCTCGGCGCTACCCTGACGATCAGCGGGCACCGCCTGGATCTCCTCCGGCTCCTTCAACTCGGTGGCCACATACTCCGTAGCCGCCACGCCAAGCGCCCCCATCGCCAGCGCCCTGGCCATCAGCGAAGGATCTTTCGAGCACATCTCGAAGACGCGGCTCTTGTCGGGAAGGAGGACCTTCTCGTATCGGTCCCCAAGCACATCCTTGACTACTCCTACCGGCCCCAACGTCACGGTGCTGCGGCGCCGGATCGAGGCGGTCATCCCTGGCGTCGTATAGGTAAACTCCTTCAATCCGGCTGGCTGAAGACGGCCAAGGACTAGCAGAGCAGCCTTCCACTCATTCTCCTCCGCCTCCCACCGCCGCCGCTCTCTTGCCGCGCTCTCCAAGCCTCGTAGGATCT
>JAGUVP010000134.1 GCA_020062805.1 Candidatus Bipolaricaulis sp. | reverse complement strand
TGCCGGGTTGCAGCCTCAGCCTTCCTGGGTGAAGGCGCAAGGACTTCCGCCTCGCCCTCGAGGTAGGGCGCCACGTCCGGCTGGCGAGAGAGGAGATCCCGGAGCTCGCGGAGCCGCCCGATCCCCTCCTCCAGCAGCTGCCGCCGGGCCGGCGCCCCCTCCAGACGTCGCCGCAGCTTCTTGGCCTTCACGTAGAGCGCGCTTGCTTGGGCAGCAGGCGGAAGGGCAGGATTCAGCGAGATTCGCGTGGGAGCGCCATCGAACCCCTCCACGACGGCCTCTGAGGCGCCCCGCGGGATGTCCGCAATCCGGGTGAGGATGAGGTCCGCCTGAGCTTGGAATCCAGGCCATCTTCTGGCCTCCGTCTCTGCTGCGCTTAGCGCGGCGAGCGCCCGCTCGCGCCGGGCGAGGGTCCGCCCGAGCTGGGCGATCTGAGTGCGAACGACTCCCGCGCCCAGGCGCCGCTCGAGCTGAAGGTCGAGGGCCTGCCAGAACGCAGCAAAGGTGATCCGTGGATCCCCAAGATCCAGTCGGGGAAAGAAGCTCGCCGGGCTTCCATCGCGCGTCTCGTAGAGATACCCCGCCGGTGAATGAGCAAGGAGTTCTGCGGCGAAAGAGTCCAGCTCCTCTGCGGAGGGAGGGCGCCCCCAGCGGGCAGTGGCGGCCTGGCGGAGGGTCGGTCCCAGGCCGGCGGATGGGTCATCGGGGACAGCGAAATCCACGGGTCGGAGTTCTCCGTCGCGGAACGAGACCACTCGGTTATCCCGGTGGAGGAAGAACAGGTTACCCTGGCGCGGCCGGAGGTCGAGCACGAGGTCGGCCTCCGGGAACCGGAGGCGTACCACCCGGTCCAGCCCGGCCTGATCGAGTGCGAGCAAAGGCTGCCCGGTGAGGCTGCGCAGAAGAACGCAGAACGGCGGCGGGGAGGGGGGGGTCGGGGGGCGGAGGGCCGTGCGGTGGAACGCCTTCCCTCCAGGGTCGAGGGCCAGTGCCCCGCTCGGGCTGTAGAACCGCAAGAGGAACACCTCGCCCACCTGGTGGACCTTCGACAGGCGCGCTCCCACGAGGGGGCGCGCCTCTTCCAGCGCCTTCCGGAGTTCCACACCTTCCATATCTTGGTAACTGTAGCGGAACGTGCGGTCTCCCACACGGCGCAACCCTCCCTCGCTCCGTTTGTCCGAACAACGCGACAGTGCTAAACTGTGGCCGAGTTAAGTCGAAAGAGGACACGAAGGAGGGCACGGTGACTCGCTCTGCAGGAACTGCCGGGGGAGCAGAGCAGGACCTTTCCTGGCGCACTCCCGCAACCAAGCCGGGGTGGAGGACCCATTGTGGGCGGATCTTGATACCAGCGTGAGGAGAGCCGCGGAGTTTGCATTGCTTCTCGATGCGTGCTCGTAGGTTGCTGGTATGCGCCCGCACGACGAACCCATAGCCCGCGTCACGGGAGACGGACGGATCCAGCTTCTCCGTGAACACCTGACTGCCGTGGCCGAGCTAGCTGCGCAGTTCGGGACGGAAGCCGGCTGCTCGGAATGGGCACGGCTGGCCGGGCTGTGGCACGACCTGGGCAAGTACTCGGAAGAGTTCCAGCGGTACATCAGGCAGTCGTCCGGCCTTGATGTCGAGAACAACGCTGGACCTGACCGCGTCGACCACTCCACGTCTGGGGCGCAGACCGCGTGCGCCAAGCTTGGCCTGCTTGGACGCATACTTGCCTATGTTATGGCAGGCCACCACGCCGGTCTGCCGGATTGGCAGTCAGAGAACGCAGGTGCAGCCGCGCTTGCCCAGCGATTGGTCAAACGAGTACCCACGGCACAGCCGCCCGACGAACTGCTGGCGATATGCCTGCCCGCAGAGAAACCAAGACCTGGCACGGATGCGGCTATGTGGATACGGATGCTGTTCTCCTGCCTTGTTGACGCCGACTGCCTCGACTCGGAGGCGTTCAGCGAGCCCGGAAACGTGCGCTTGAGACAGAGCTATCCTACGCTGGAGCAACTTGCGCCTCTCTTCGACGACTACATGAAGGTGAAGGCGGAGAAAGCGGAGAAGACGTCAGTCAACGCCGCACGCGCTCGGGTGCTGAACCTGTGCCTTGTCAAGGCAGAGAACCCCCCTTCCATATTTACATTGACTGTTCCGACCGGCGGCGGGAAGACGCTGTCATCCATGGCGTTTGCCCTGAGACATGCACTCAAGTTCGGCAAGCAGCGCATCATCTACGTTATCCCTTACACCAGCATTATCGAACAGACCGCCGACCAGTTCAGGGAAATCTTCGGCAACGCTGTGCTAGAACATCACAGCAGTGTTGAGCCCCGCGAGACGGACAATGACGAGTACGCACGGGGCCATCTTGCTGCCGAGAACTGGGATGCGCCGATCGTGGTAACAACCACGGTGCAGTTCTTCGAGTCTCTCTACGCGGCCCGGCCCGGCCGCTGTCGGAAGCTGCACAACATCGCCGGCAGCGTCGTAGTTCTCGACGAAGTCCAGTTGCTTCCGCCCGGACTTCTCAGTCCGATACTCAAGGCTCTTGTTGAGCTGCAGAGGAACTACGGGGTGACTCTGCTCCTAAGCACGGCCACCCAGCCCGCGTTCACGCCGACGCGGACCCCGGACTTCCGCTTTGATGGCCTGCCGGACACGACGGAGATCGTTGATGACCCAAAGTCGCTGCACAACGCTCTGAAGCGCGTGAAGGTGCGGGTTCCCCAGGACATGAGCAAGCGCGTCTCGTGGGAGCACGTTGCCGTCGAACTTGAGAAGCATTCGACTGTTCTGTGCGTTGTCAACCGACGTGACGACTGCCGGAAGCTGCACGGCCTCATGCCGGAGGACACGATACACCTGTCCGCCTTGATGTGTGGCGCTCATCGCTCCGGTGTGATCAAGAGGATCAAGGAGCGTCTCAAGAAGCGCGTGCCGACGCGGGTGATAAGCACCCAGCTTGTCGAGGCAGGCGTGGACCTGGACTTCCCGGTCGTCTATCGCGCACTTGCCGGCCTGGATTCGATTGCACAGGCTGCGGGCAGGTGCAACCGCGAAGGACTGCTTCCAGGTTGTGGCATTGTCGTGGTCTTCGTCCCGGAGACAGAGCCACCGCGAGGCCTCCTCCGGATGGCCGCCGGTATCGGCGGGCGGCTACTGGCTGACCATGGCGGGGACCTGTTTGTTCCTGAGCGCTTCAGTGCTTACTTCAGAGAACTGTACTGGCTTCATGGTGAACGTCTCGATGAACACGGCATCCTCCGTCTGCTGGCACCGGACGTCGAGATGCGGTTCAGCTTCCGCTCAGCTGCAGCCAAGTTTCGCATCATAGACGAGTCGCAATACGGCCCGGTCTTCGTTCGCTATGCAGACAGCGCGGATCTGCTCAGCCAACTGACCGAGGTAGGCCCGAAGCGCTGGTTGATGAGGAAGCTCCAGCGCTATGTTGTCAACGTGCCTCGATACCAGCTGGACAGCCTTCTGAAGTCCGGCGAGATCGCTGAGCAATCTCCCGGCATCTACGTTCAGACATCCCTGGGGCTCTACGACGAAGCCATCGGGTTCGTCTGCAACCGTGAACAGCTCAGCCCTGATGATCTGGTTGTGTGAGGAAAGGAGGTGTGCTGTGAACAGGAGCAAGTGCTTCAGGCTCAAGGTCTGGGGCCGAAATGCTTGTTTCACCCGGCCGGAAATGAAGGCGGAAAGGGTATCCTACGATGTGATGACGCCTGCGGCTGCCCGCGGCGTCTTGGAGGCCATATCATGGAAGCCCGCGATCGTATGGCACGTGACGCAGATAGACGTGCTCAACCCAATCAAGTGGGAGTCGGTACGCCGCAACGAAGTCGGCAAGACCATGTCACCCGCCGCGTCCGGCCTGTACATCGAGGACGACCGCCAGCAGCGTGCAGGTCTCTTCCTGCGGAACGTAGCGTACACAATCCACGCCTACCTTGAGATGACCGACAAGGCCGGACCCGAAGACAACGTCAGGAAGTTCGAGGACATCTTCGAGCGTCGTGTTCGGGACGGCCAGTGCTTCCATCGTCCGTATTTGGGGTGCCGCGAGTTCAGCGCTGACTTCGCACTACTGCTGAACGACGGTAGCGAGCCGGAGCCGATACACGAGACGCGCGACCTGGGCTGGATGTTCCTCGACTACGACTACAGCGGCAAGGAGCCGATGCCGAGGTTCTTCCATGCTCAACTTGAAGACGGCAGGATGAGGGTACCGGCCTCAGACGGGGAGGTGCGCAGGTGATACTCCAAGCACTTGCAGGCTACTACGACCGTCTGGTAGGAACTGCCGGCTCCGAAGTCGCGCCCGAGGGGTTCGAGAGGAAAGGCATCCCGTTCGTCGTCGTCCTTGGACGCGCCGGCGACTTCAGGGGGCTGGAAGACACCAGGTCGGCTGACGGCAAACGCAAGGTGGCGCGGCTGTTTCTGGTCCCCAAGGCGGAGAAGCGCTCCAGCGCGGTGGCCGCCAATCTGCTCTGGGACAACCCTGCTTACGTGTTCGGGCGGCCGAAGCCGGATGCGGAGAAGGCCCCGAAGAAGCTGGCCGAACGCGCGGTTGCGCAGCACGCCGCTTTCATCGCCAGAATCGAGGAGGTCTTTCCGACCCCGGCAACCGATGAGGGAGTGGCCGCGGTCCAGCGGTTTCTCAAGAAGGCCGACTTCACAGCCGTGTTCGAGGACCCACTCTGGAGCGAAGTCGAGGAAACCGGCGGGAACATCGCGTTCAAGCTCGACGGCGACGACCGGCTCGTCTGCCAGCGCGATGCGGTGACTGCCGCCGTCTCCGAACGGGCCGCAGACAACACCGGCGATGCCAGACAGCAGTGCCTCATCACCGGGATGTACGATACCCCGGCGCGACTCCACTCGCCCATCAGGGGCGTGCGGGGCGCACAGACCACCGGCGGCAACATCGTGTCGTTCAACCTTCCCGCTTTCGCTTCCCGGGGCAAAGAGCAAGGCTACAACGCGCCAGTCGGGTCAAAGGCGGAGCACGCCTACACCACCGCGCTCAACACCCTGCTAGCGCGGGACTCGCAACAGAGGATGCTCGTCGGCGACACCACCGCCGTGTTCTGGGCCGAAAAGCCGCACCCGATGGAGAAGCTGTTTGCCGACTTCTTCGGAGAGCCGCCCAAGGGCGAGTCGAAGCAGGACACCGAAGCGGTTCGGGCGCTGTACGCCGCGCCGCGGACCGGTACGATGCCGCTCTTCGACGACGGGACCAAGTTCTTCGTGCTTGGGCTGTCACCCAACGCATCCCGGCTGGCGGTCCGCTTCTGGTACGCCGGTTCGGTGGGCGAAGTGACGAGGAACATCAGACAGCACTTCGACGACTGCTGCATCGTCCACCGCGACTCCGAGCGCGACCACCTTGGCCTGAGTGAACTGCTCAGATGCACCGCTCTCGACGGCAAGGATGAACGCGTGCAGCCGAACCTTGCAGGGGAGTTGATGAAGGCAATCCTTCAAGGCACGCCATACCCAGCCACGCTGCTCTCCGCGGTAGTCAGGCGGATCAGGGCTGAGCAGTCGAAGAAGTGGCAAGGTAAGTCGTTGCAGAACGTCACCTACGCGCGGGCCGCGCTCATCAAGGCGTGCCTTGTGAGGGATTCCAGGTTCTACAGGAGAACTCAAAGGGAGGTAGTCATGTCGCTGGACCCAGCGAACACCAACGCAGGATACCGATTAGGGAGGCTCTTCGCCGTGCTGGAGAAGCTACAGGAAGAAGCCAACCCGCGCATCAACGCGACCATCAGGGACCGATTCTACGGCGCAGCATCAAGCACGCCGGTCACCGGTTTCTTCGTCCCGATGAAGCTGAAGAACCATCATCTCGCCAAGCTCGAAAACCGGGGCCGGGCCGTCAACCTCGACCGGATGATAGCGGAGATCGTGGAAGGGCTGGATGACTTTCCAGCCCACCTTTCGCTTCCCGACCAGGGCCGCTTCGCGGTAGGCTACTACCATCAAAGACAGGCGCTCTTTGCCAGGAAGTCCGTAACTCAAGAAGGAGGAACCGATGTCTGAGCCCATTAAGAACCGATACGACTTCGTCCTGCTGTTCGATGTGAAGGACGGCAATCCCAACGGCGACCCGGACGCGGGCAACCTGCCGCGTCTCGACCCGGAGACTGGCGAAGGGCTTGTCACAGATGTCTGCCTCAAGCGCAAGGTCAGGAACTACGTCCAGCTCGTGAGTGCAGGCAAGGAAGGATACGACATCTTCATCAAGGAGAAGGCGGTCCTCAACCTTCTGATAGACAAGGTGCACGAGCAGGCTGAGGTCAAGGCGAAGGAGAAAGGCGAGAAGACCGATGCCGCGCGCCAGGGCATGTGCCGGACATACTACGACGTCCGCAGTTTTGGCGCGGTGATGACAACCGGGAAGAACGCCGGTCAGGTGCGCGGGCCGGTGCAGATGACCTTTGCCCGGAGTGTCGGGCAGGTCGTGCCGCTTGAGCACAGCATCACCCGGATGGCGGTCGCGACCGAGGCGGAAGCTGAGAAGCAGCAGGGCGACAACCGGACGATGGGCCGCAAGTTCACCATTCCTTACGGTCTCTATCGATGCCACGGGTTTATCTCAGCTCCCCTGGCAGCACAGACCGGCTTCACCGAGGACGACCTCGCTTTGTTCTGGGAAGCACTGAAGAACATGTTCGAGCACGACCGCTCAGCGGCCCGAGGCGAGATGACCACGAGGAAGCTCGTCGTGTTCAGGCACGAGAGCATGTACGGGAATGCGTCGGCCCACGAGCTGTTCAGCAGGCTCGCGGCAAAGCCCAACACGACGCCTCCGCGCGAGTACGCGCACTTCGACGTGGGACTGAACAAGCGAGACTTACCCCCCGGCGTGACGGTCCTGGAAATGGTCTAGAGCCGGCCCTTGCACGCTGAAGACGAACTGCTGCCGCTGTCGGCGCTGGAGCACCTAGTGTTCTGCGAGAGGCAGTGTGCGCTCATCCACGTGGAACAGCAGTGGCAAGAGGACGTAGCGACGATCGAGGGCAAGCACCTGCACGACAGCGCGCACGATGTTGGCACTGAGTCGCGCGGCAACCTGAGGATTGCGCGGGGGCTCGCGCTACGGTCTTTGCAGCTTGGCCTTTCGGGCAAGACCGACGTCGTGGAGTTCCATCAGTTGTCTGCCGGCGAGCCGGAGTCATCAGGCGTTGTCCTGCCGGGTGTCTCCGGCCGCTGGAGGCCGTACCCAGTCGAGTACAAACGGGGACGACGCAGAGACGAACTGAGTTACAAGGTGCAGGTCTGCGCCCAGGCGCTCTGCCTTGAGGAGATGCTGGGCGTGACCGTGCCCGAGGGGGCCCTGTTCTACGGCAAGACCGCACGGCGCCAGGTGGTCGTCTTCGACGAGGCCCTGCGCCGGACGATCGCGGCTGCGGCCGAGCGGCTGCACGAGTTGTTCAGGCAGGGCAAGACCCCCGACGCCGTGTACGTGAAGAACAAGTGCAGGCAGTGTTCGCTCCTTGACATCTGCCTGCCTAGGCAAGTCGCCTCCCCCCGAAACGTGGACGCTTACCTCGCGCGCATGGCCTCGACCGATGCTCCCTCTGCCCATCTGGGAGAGGGCGAGGGGAAATGAAGCGCCTTCTGAATACCCTGTTCGTAACCACTCAAGGCGCTTACCTGTATCGCGAGGGCGAGACCGTGTGCGCCCGCATCGAGAAGGAGACGAAGCTGCGTGTGCCCATCCACACGCTCGCTGGTATCGTCTGCTTCGGGCAGGTCTCATGCAGCCCTCCTCTCATTGGGCTCTGCGGTGAGCGGAACGTGCTCATCTCGTTTCACAGCGAGCATGGCAGGTTCCTTGGCCGGTTCCATGGGCCGGTTTCGGGCAACGTCCTGCTGCGGCGAGAGCAATACCGCCGGGCCGATGACCTGCAAGCGGCGGCAGCGATCGCCCGGAACATCGTTGCTGCCAAGGCCGTGAACTGCCGCACGGTTCTCCTCCGAGCCCTGCGGGACCACGCGAACACGGTTGATACCCAGGCGTTGACTCTGGCCGCCGTCGAGTTGGGCCGGATCGCGGGCGCGGTCCAACAGGCGATGTCACTGGACAGCGTGCGAGGCCAGGAGGGTGACGCGGCTCAGGCCTACTTCCGCGTGTTCGATCATCTACTCGTTGCGCAGAAGCGCGAGTTCCAGTTCAGAGAACGCAGTCGACGTCCACCATTGGACAACATGAACGCGTTGCTGTCTTTCCTCTACACCTTACTGGCTCATGACGTGACGTCTGCGCTGGAGTCCGTCGGGCTCGACCCGGCGGTCGGATTCCTTCATCGCGACCGCCCTGGGAGGCCGAGCCTTGCGCTCGACCTGATGGAGGAGTTCCGGCCGATTCTGGCCGACCGTGCGGCGCTGACGCTTGTCAACCTCCAACAGGTCAAGGGTTCCGGGTTCACCAGAACCGAGACGGGCGCAGTCGTGATGGACGACAAGACGCGAAAGCAGGTGCTGGTGTCGTGGCAGAAGAGGAAGGCGGAAGAGATCATGCATCCATTCCTGGGCGAGAAGATCGCCGTCGGACTGCTGCCGTACGCGCAGGCGTTGCTGCTGGCGCGGCATCTCCGCGGGGACCTCGACGGCTACCCACCGTACGTTTGGAGGTGATGGTCGGTGCTTGTCGTGGTGACCTACGATGTGAATACCGAAACCCCTCAGGGCCGCAGACGGCTCAGACGCGTTGGCAAGGCGTGTCAGAACTACGGCCAGCGGGTCCAGTTCTCAGTTTTTGAGTGTTTGGTGGATCCCGCGCAGTGGGCGAAGTTGCGGCAGACGCTCACGGAGGAGATCAGTACAGACGAGGACAGCCTTCGGTTCTACTTCCTGGGCAAGCATTGGAAGCGGAGAGTCGAGCATGTGGGGGCTAAGCCTGCGTACGATCCGGAGGGCAGCTTGGTCGTCTAGCGGCGCAAGCGCGAACCGGGAGCTCTCAGTGAGGGGCTGGGGGGATCGCGAAGAACGAGGGCGCAGTGCTGAAATGGACTTGCCGATCCTTGACATGTGAACCGTGAACCACGGACGGCTGACGTTGGCGGGGTTCGCGCAGCAGGATCTCTTGGTGTCCACCGGGTCGGCGTTGTAGGATGCGCAGTCGCCCCCCACGCGGGGGCGTGGATTGAAACACCGCCAACGGCGTCCCGGCGCTGGTCCACGAAGTCGCCCCCCACGCGGGGGCGTGGATTGAAACTAGCGTCAGCGTGTCACGTACACCGCCAGACCAGTCGCCCCCCACGCGGGGGCGTGGATTGAAACAGAGCACAAAAAGGGCTAGATGGGAGGATGCGAAGTCGCCCCCCACGCGGGGGCGTGGATTGAAACAAGTCCACGAGGTACTGCCGCGCCTTGCGCACGTGTCGCCCCCCACGCGGGGGCGTGGATTGAAACTGAAAGAAGTGGGACAGGAGGTGACGGCGTGAAGGTCGCCCCCCACGCGGGGGCGTGGATTGAAACACGTCTACCCTATCCATTCTCCAGTTGGCACCTCGTCGCCCCCCACGCGGGGGCGTGGATTGAAACACGTTCCATCCCGACCGAATCGAACAACCGAGTCGGTCGCCCCCCACGCGGGGGCGTGGATTGAAACGCTGGGTCTATGGGTTCATTGTAGAGGCTGACTGGTCGCCCCCCACGCGGGGGCGTGGATTGAAACACGGATACGACACAGAAGAAGTCACTGTAGAATAGTCGCCCCCCACGCGGGGGCGTGGATTGAAACAAGCTCCGGGAGCTGTTGAGAGGCATGGACAAGAGTCGCCCCCCACGCGGGGGCGTGGATTGAAACAAGGGTCAGCCCGTAGACGGGGAACTTCCACTAGTCGCCCCCCACGCGGGGGCGTGGATTGAAACCGGTCCAACGCCACCATCGTTGCGTTCGACGCGAGTCGCCCCCCACGCGGGGGCGTGGATTGAAAC
>JAGUVP010000258.1 GCA_020062805.1 Candidatus Bipolaricaulis sp. | reverse complement strand
CCTTGGCCTCAGCGGCTGTCATCCGGTCGAGGGTCTTCTCCCCCGGCTTCTTGTAGTTCAGCCGGACCTTATCGACATCGGTGAGGATGAGGAACACCGCGGCACCGACGTCCTGAGCGAGGCGCTCGCCGGCGAGGTCCTTGTCGATGACCGCCTCCACACCGCGGTACGTTCCATCCTCTTTGATCACGGGAATCCCGCCGCCGCCGGAGGCGATCACGATCGCCCGGTTCTCGACGAGGAACCGGATCGCCTCCCGCTCCACGATCGCTTGCGGATCGGGCGACGGCACCACCCGGCGCCAGCCGCGGCCCGCGTCCTCCACCACGTGCCAGCCCTTCTCCGCCTGGAGACGCTTCGCCTCGTCGGCTGAGTAGAACGCCCCCACCGGCTTGGTGGGGTTCTGGAACGCCGGATCAGCCTTGTCCACCAGAACCTGGGTCACGACCGTCGCCACCGGGATGTCGTCCCTCCCCTCGCGGGCGAGCACGTTGTGGAACGCCTGTTGGATCATGTACCCGATGAACCCCTGGGACTCCGCCCCGCACACATCCATGGGCATCGGCGGCACGACCGCCTTCGCCGCATCGTGCTGGAGGAGGATGTTCCCCACCTGAGGGCCGTTCCCATGGGTGACCACCAGCCGCCACTTCCCGGATAGCACCATCGCCGCGAGCTGCTCCACCGTCCGGTAGACGTTGCCGTACTGCTCCTCGAACGTCCCCTTCTGACCCGGCTGGAGGATCGCGTTCCCCCCCAGCGCCACCACGACCGTCTTCTTCGTCACCTGAACACGCTCCTTCGTCGTCGTTCTAGCTGCTGGCCTCGTCTCCTTGGACAAGGCGCCACATCCGGTCCCAGTGCGCGCGCATCGCGGAGCGGGCCTGGGCCGGGCGGCGGGCACGCACCGCGGCTGCCACCTCTCCGTGCAGGTCCGCGACCTCGCCAATGCTCCCCGCGTCCTTCAGGTAGTACTCCCGCGTGAACTCCCGGTACAGCCGCTCGTCCATCGTGTTGATGAGGGGGAGGAGCACCGCGGCGAGGAGGCCGTTCCCGGCCGCGTCCACGAGTGCATGGTGGAACCGCTTGTCGGCCGCGAAGTAGGCATCGAACGTCTTCGGGTCGGCGAACGCCCCGAGCTCGCGGCAGATCTCCACCAGCGCTTCCGCTTGGGCGTCCGTGCGCTTCCGCGCTGCCAGCTCGGCGAGCGGTGGTTCGAGCACCGTCCGCGCCTCCATGATCTCGAGGCAGCTCGCCTCGCTCTCCAGGAGGAGCAGCGCCTGGTGGGCAAGCGGCTCCGTGGGTGGGCGGACAAAGTTCCCGATCCCCACCCGCGGCTCGATGAGGCCTACCGCGGCCAGGCCGGACAGCGCCTCGCGCACCGTGGGGCGGCTCACCCCCATCAACTGGGCGAGCTCGGCCTCCGAGGGAAGCTTCGTCTCCGGGGGAAACGCACCGCGTCGGATGGCCTCCAGAATCTGCTCGGCCACCTCTGTGGAGGCCTTCGTGGGTCGGACCTTGCGGAACTCCATGGCGCTTGTCAACCTGTCAGACAGTATGCTAGCATTATCACCGAGACCGGTCAACCGGAGGGAGAACCATGATCGACCTTTCCATACATGAACAGGGGCGCCAGCAAGCGGCGGAGCAGGCGCGGAGGCGGGACATCGTTGTCCCCACGTTCGCCGAGATGCGCGACCCGGCGCGGATCCGTCCCGAGATCCGGGACGAACTGAAGAAAATCGGGCTGTGGGACGTCCACCCCCGCAACCTGTTCCGCATCACGTGGAAGAACGAGCCCGTCAAGCACGGTGGCGGGTTCGCCGGGGTCAACTACCTCCCGTTCCCGTCCGAGCTGACCGGGGTCCGGGCGCGGGTGATCGCCCTCGTCGGGAAGTGGTTCCCCACCGGCGCCCACAAGGTCGGAGCCACGTTCGGGTGCCTCGTCCCCCGGCTCGTGACCGGGCAGTTCGACCCCACGCTGAACAAGGCGGCGTGGCCGTCCACCGGGAACTACTGCCGGGGCGGGGCGTACAACTCGGCCCTCCTTGGGTGCGCGTCCATCGCCATCCTCCCCGAGGGGATGAGCCGG
>JAGUVP010000184.1 GCA_020062805.1 Candidatus Bipolaricaulis sp. | reverse complement strand
GTCTGCGCTGGCGCCGCATCGAGACCTGGGGAGCGGTGCTGTTCAACACCAGGGGCGGCGCTAGGTCGGCGTCGCGAGCGCCGTTTCGCCGCCGACACTCGGCGACCGACAGGGAGCCGAGCACCAAGCACTGTCACACCCCCTGCGTAGGCTGGTCGGCATGCCGGCGTTCAAGGTGCACTCAGACTTCGCCCCCGCGGGTGACCAGCCCAAGGCCATCGCCGCGCTGGCCGAGGGCATCGAACGGGGTGACCGCTTCCAGACGTTGCTGGGCATCACCGGGTCGGGCAAGAGCGCCACCATCGCCTGGACGATCGAGCAGGTGCAGAAGCCCACGCTGGTGCTCGCCCCGAACAAGAGCCTCGCCGCGCAGCTGGCCAACGAGTTCAAGGAGTTCTTCCCGGAGAACCGGGTCGAGTACTTCGTCAGCTACTACGACTACTACCAGCCCGAGGCGTACATGCCGTCCTCGGACACCTACATCGAGAAGGACTCGACGGTCAACGACGAGATCGACCGGTTGCGCCACTCCGCGACCGAGGCGCTGCTGACCCGTCGGGACACGATCGTGGTGGCGTCGGTCTCCGCCATCTACGGCTTGGGCTCACCCGAGGAGTACAAGGAAAACCTGCTCATCGTGCAGGTGGGGGAGAGCTACGACCAGCGCAAGCTGCTGCGCAAGCTCGTCGACATGCAGTACGAGCGCAACGACATGAACCTGGTGCGCGGCAAGTTCCGGGTCCGGGGCGACACGCTCGAGGTGCACGCCGCCTACGAGGAGTCGGTGATCCGCATCTCGATGTTCGGCGACGAGGTGGAGGAGATCACCATCGTCGACCCGCTGACCGGTGAGCGGTTGGGCGTGCAGACCGAGATCGCCATCTTCCCGGCCACCCACTACGTGACCGGCGCCGAGCGCATGCAGAAGGCCATCGCCCGCATCGAGGCGGAGCTGCAGGAGCGGTTGGCCTACTTCGAGGCCGAGGGCAAGCTGCTCGAGGCGCAACGGCTGCGCATGCGCACCCAGTACGACCTGGAGATGATGGCCGAGGTCGGCTTCTGCTCGGGCATCGAGAACTACTCCGCCCCCATCGACGGGCGGGGCCCCGGCGAGGCGCCGCACACCCTCCTCGACTTCTTCCCCGACGACTTCCTCATGGTGCTCGACGAGTCCCACCAGGCCGTCCCGCAGATCCACGGCCAGTACGAGGGGGACCGCTCCCGCAAGCTCACCCTCATCGAGCACGGCTTCCGGTTGCCGTCGGCGGCCGACAACCGGCCGCTGCGCTTCGAGGAATGGGAGGAGCGGGTGAAGCAGTGCATCTTCATGTCGGCCACCCCGGCGGACTACGAGCTGCGCAAGTCCTCCCAGGTGGTCGAGCAGATCGTGCGGCCCACCGGCCTGGTGGACCCCGAGATCCAGGTGAAGCCGACCAAGGGCCAGATCGACGATCTCATCGAGCAGATCAACAAGGAGACCGCCCTCGGCAACCGGGTGCTGGTCACCACGCTGACCAAGAAGATGGCCGAGGACCTGACCGACTACCTGGTGGAGCTGGGCGTCCGCGTCCGCTACCTGCACTCCAACATCGACACGATCGAACGGATCGAGATCCTGCGGGGCCTGCGGCTCGGCGATTTCGACGTGCTGGTCGGCATCAACCTGCTGCGGGAGGGCCTCGACCTGCCCGAGGTCACGCTGGTGGCCATCCTCGACGCCGACAAGGAGGGGTTCCTGCGCAGCGAGACGTCGCTGGTGCAGACCGTCGGCCGCGCCGCCCGCAACGTCGACGGTCGGGTGATCATGTACGCCGACCAGATGACCGATTCGATGCGCCGCACGATCGATCTCACCCAACGCCGCCGCAAGATGCAGCAGGAGTACAACGCCGAGCACGGCATCAACCCGCAGACCGTCCGCAAAGCGGTGACGGACATCCTCGCCTACCTCCGCAAGGACGAGGGCGCCCCGGTGCCCAACAAGCTCGACAGCAAGGCGATCAAGCGCGAACGGGAGGTGGGCAAGCGACGTGACGAGGTGGCCGATCTGCCCCACGCCGATC
>JAGUVP010000233.1 GCA_020062805.1 Candidatus Bipolaricaulis sp. | reverse complement strand
GCTCGGGTTCCCCTTCGATCCGCTCTGGTGGCTGTCGCTTCTCGCGCCCGGAGTTTGGGCCGTGGGGATCGCGTACCGAACGAAAGGCTGCCTTGTGCTTGGGCTTCTGCTCTCCGTCGGGCTCGCAAGCGCAGTTGCGTTCGTCGGACATCGGGTCGCCGCCCTCGGCGTGACCACCCTCGCGCTGTGGACCTGGGACCTCGGACTTCTCTGGGTCTCCCGCCTCCAGCGCGGAAACGCCGAGTCCACCCGCCGCCTCAGCCGAGCCGCCCTCGTCCGCTCCACCGTGCTCTGCGTCGCCGCGTTTCTCGGGGGCGTGGGTTTCGCGGCACTCCGCATCTCGATCCCGTTCTGGTGGCTCGTCGGCGGAGCGCTGGGCGCGTGGATCGGTCTGGTCTTGATCGTGCGCGGGTTCCGCCGGACCTACATCTCGGGTGGGGAAGCGAGTGGGAACCGATCCTCTTCGTCCGGGCCGATCGCATAGGGAACGTCGAGGATTCCATCCCCGTGCTTGTCCGGAGCGACGAACCCCTCCCAGTAGTTGCCGTGCGCCCCGTCGTCCCACGCTGCACCACCCTCGGACCGAGCGGGAACGCGGCATCCCAGGAACGCGTTCTGGGCGATGACGATCCCCTCACAGCGAAGCTCGACCACGACGCCGATCTCACACCGGTCAACCACCGATCCCGCAAGCAACGAGCCCGTCGTCGCAGCAAACCAGACCCCCGTGCGACACCGCGACACCTGGAGGTTGTACAGGTCGACCGCCGATGAGAAGAGAATTTTCACCCCGTCCGGGCACTCCTCAATCCGGGCTCGGGACACGCTTACTTTGGTAGAGAGGAACACGCTGATCCCGACCGCCGATCCCCGTACCCAGACGTTCTCGATCGTGACGTGTTTGGCGCTCTGAACCTTGAGCCCAGCGGTGCGCGCTCCGAGGATCTCCACGTTGCGGATGACGACCGGGCGCATCGTACCCGAGATGAGGATCCCGTAGTCATCCCCCCCGGCGTCGATCTGGAACCCGGAGATGACGTAGGGGTCGCCGAAGACCCCCCACCCCCCGACCACCCCGTTCTCCGTCGTGAAGTCCTGATCCGAGGTGATGAGGATCGGCCCCCGACGCACGGGCCCGGCCCACGCCACGGTAGCTGCCAGGATGAGAAACACCATCAACAAAGCCGCTTTGCGCATGCGCGATCACCCATTAGCACGTTACCGCCGGACGCGAGGAGTTGCAGGGCCTATGTCCCCTCCTGAGCTAACCTCGGCCCTGCCCCCAACGCGTCGGCCATCCCGCTTCTCGGATAGACTCCTCCGCTCGGGTGTTCGGCAATGGCTGGAGAGGAGGCCGGGAGATGGGCGTTCAGGTCCACGCAACCGCAGCTGAGTTCCTGGAGACCGCTGAGGAGACTCTCCTCCGGGAGGAGGCCCACTATAACCTGATCCTGGGCGTGGCCTCCCGCGTACGGGACGGCCGCTCCTACGGAGACGATCCCCCGTACTTCCTGTCGGTTCTGGAAGCGGGCGAACTCCGTGCCGCCGCGGTCCGCACCCCGCCGCATCCCCTCATCCTTGCCGTTCCGAAGGGAGACGTCGGAGCAATCGAAGCGGTCGTGAACCACCTCCGGGAGTCCGATCCCCACCTCCCGGGCGTGAACGGCCTTGTTCCCCACGCCACCGCGTTTGCCCGGCTCTGGGAAAGGCGCCGCCCGGTGAGGGTTGAGGTGGGGATACAACTGCGGATCCACGAGCTGCGGACGGTCATCCCTCCGAGCGGTGTCCCCGGCGTGCTGCGGCCGCCGCGCGAAGAGGAACGGGACATCCTCGCCGCCTGGATCCAGGGGTTCCAGGCCGAGGCGGTTCCCGATGACCCCCTCACCAACCCCCACGAGATCCTCAATCGTTTCTTCGCAGGGGGGACCACGCTGCGGGTGTGGGACGACGACGGCCCGGTGTCGATGGCCGGGAGTTCGCGCTCCTCGGTTCACGGAGCCACAGTGAGCCTCGTCTACACGCCGCCCGAGAACCGAGGCCACGGGTACGCCTCGGCGTGCGTGGCCGGTCTCAGCCAGCTTCTCCTCGATCAGGGATACGCGTTCTGCGCCCTGTACACCGACCTCGCCAACCCGATCTCGAACAAGATCTACCGCGCGATCGGCTACCGCCCGCTCGGGGACGCGACCGTGTACCGGTTCGCCCCGCGCTGACCCGCGTCTCTTACATCGCCGTTGCGATGAACCGCTCGATGTCCGCCCGGAACGCCGCGAGCGACTCCAGGTCGAGGTAGAACATGTGCCCGGCCTCGTAGTTCTCCATCTCGAAGTTCGCGCGGAACGCCGGATCGACGTTCATGTGAGAGAGCATGTACTCCGTAGCGAACAGGGGCGTGGCCAGGTCGTAGTACCCCTGACCAACGAACACCTTGGTGTACGGGTTCTTGGCGATCGCGCTGCGGAGCGCCTCTCCCGTCGCCGGCATGGACCCCTTTTCCCACTCCCACTTCTCGTTCACGCTCATGCTCAGGGTCTCGTAGGCGAGGTCGGTCTCGATCCCCAGCTCGGACCGCGCGTAGTGGTTGAACGCCGCGGTGTAGGGAGGGGTGATGGCGAGCATCGACGGGTCGAACTCCGGCCGCTCCGTCACCGCCAACCCTTC
>JAGUVP010000222.1 GCA_020062805.1 Candidatus Bipolaricaulis sp. | reverse complement strand
TGCTCAGATCCTGTTCAGAGACCTAAGCCTGACCGCGGGGATCCGGTCTTCTCCGCGTGGCCGAAGGCTCCGCGGCGAGTTCTCACACAGGCTGCTAGCCGACGATGTAGGGCTTCCCATGCCCGCCCGACCAAACGGCCGTCGGGGATGAACCCCGACGCTGCGCAACCAGCACCCGTTCCACGGAAGATCTCGTAGCGTCGCAGCTTGCCTTCCTGCTGCAGGCAGGTCTGCGACGGCATTTCACGGAACCGCAGAACCGAGGAGCCGCCAGCCATCGAACCGCTTTTCTGGCCGTCGGGCATGAAGCCCGACGCTACGCAATCCGAGAGGCCGTCGGGGACGACTTCCGACGGTACAGCACCCTCGCCGATCCCCAGGAAGAGGTCGCAGCGGCGCAGCTCGTCGGCGACCGCCTTCTCAGCGGAAGCGCTTCATGGCCTCGCGGGCCTTACGCTCTTCCTCTTCCTGGACGATCTTCCGCCGTTTGTCCACCTTTGTCTGCCCCCGGGCAAGGGCCAGTTCCACCTTGGCGTAGCCGCGGTCGTTGAAGTAGAGAGACATCGGGACAAGGGTGTACCCGGCCCGGCCCACCTTGCCGATGAGCCGCGCGATCTCCCGCTTGTGGAAGAGGAGACGCCGCGGCCGCTCGGGGTCGTGTCCCCGTGCTCCGCTCGGGCCGTAGGGAGCGATGTGGACCCCCAGCAGCCACACCTCGCCGTCCTTCACCCGCGCATAGGACTCATCAAGCGAAGCCCGGTGGAGGCGAAGGGACTTCACCTCCGAGCCGCGGAGGGAGATCCCCGCCTCATAGGTTTCTTCGACCGCGTAGTCGCGGCGAGCACGGCGGTTGCGGGCGACCAGATCCCGGGGCATGCGTCTAGGCTACCGTGCCTGAGGGCGCCGTGCCACCGTCGGAGCCATCGGCAGGGAAGGCCCCTCTGCATTCCGTCCGAACGTAATGCGGACCATGGTCCGCCCCGTGGGGGCTTGCTATAATCCCTGCGATTCAAGAGAGAGGAGGAGGCCAGGAATGAGGGAAGCCGAGGTGAGAGCGTTACTTCTCGATCCAACGACGAAGACGCCGGTTCTGCTCCTCAAGGACCGCAATTCAACGAAAGCAATGCCTATTTGGATTGGCGAGCAGGAGGCGATGTCCATCGCGATCGAGCTTCAGGGGCACACGTTCCCCCGCCCGTTGTCCCACGACCTGATGCGGGAGCTGTTGAGCACGCTGGGGGGGAACCTCGAGCGGGCCGTGATCACATCCGTGAAGGAGAGCACCTACTACGCGAGCCTCGTGGTTCGGGATGCTGCAGGGGCGACCCGGGATATCGACGCCCGTCCCTCGGACGCGGTGGCGTTGGCCTTGCGCACCCAGGCACCGATCTACATTGAGGAAGCCGTGTTCGAGAAGTCGGCGATCGAGTCGCCGTTTGTCGAGGAAGAGCAGTTCGAGGAGTTCGTGGAGAAGGACCTCAAGTTTGGGGAGTTCAGACGGCTCGTTTCTTCGGGCTAGGTTCAGTCGTTGGGCACAGAAGTTGGGGACAGCCAGCGCTCGGGTTGGCTGTTGATTCTTAGCACGTCCCGCAGTTCCAGTCCTGTGTTCACGTGTAACTGACGGCCTTCTTCGTCCTCGACCACGGCCTCGATCTCCACCGCGGGTGGGCCTTCCGGGTCCGCATAGAGGTTCACCTTCCACGGGATCTGGCTGATCGAATCCACCCAGAGAACCATCCGCGGGAACATCCCGGACAGGCCCTGGATGTCGAACGCGTCAACCGGCGTAGGGTCATCCGGCGAACCGGGGACGTAGCTGACGGTGATCTGACCCCCGCGAAGGTCGTCCCACAGTTGAGCGGGGGTAGGCAGCGGGAGAGAGGTCTCAAGATCTGCAGTGCGGATGCGGGTTTCAATCACGAGTTCCAGGCTCGGACGGTAGTGCACGAACAGCCATTCCTCCGACACAGGTCGCACTGTGAACACCTCGCCCGCCAGGCTGCTCGGTGAGCCGATCTCCACCCGAAGGTTGGCTGGAGAGAGGAACATGAATCGGGCCTGAATCTCTCCCTCAGCGCCCCGTAGGATGACCTTTCTGGCGTCGAGGTCGCGGATCCCGTTCCACGTGCTGATGGTCTGGAGGAGCCTTTGCACAGACCGGGCGGGGGAAAGGGGATCGAGCCACGACCAGACCGCCGGGGCAAGGGCAAGCGCGCCGCCCAGGAGCAACACCGCCGCCACAACCCATACATTCACGGGGCAATCATACCTCCGCTTCCTTGTCGGTCCCGCACCGGGGACCTAGAATGGAGTCTGGTGATTGGGATGAAACTTCGTACGGTTCGTGATCTTGTTCCTCGTGGCCTGAAGGTCCTCCTGCGGGCTGACCTCAACGTTCCCCTCTCCGCGGGACGCGTTGCTGACGACAACCGCATTCGATCCATCATCCCCACCGTGCAGTGGCTTGTCGAGCGCGGAGCCCGGGTCGCCGTCCTCTCCCACCTCGGCCGCCCCGATGGCGCGGTCCTGGACGCGCTGCGCATGGGACCTGTAGCGACCCGGTTGGCAGAACTCCTGGGGAAGGACGTTCCTTCTCTGATGGACTGTGTGGGTTCGGACGTCGTTCGTGGGGTGAACGGTCTCGCTCCAGGAGGGGTCGTTGTGCTAGAGAACGTGCGGTTCTACGCCGAGGAGGAGGCGAACGAACCTGGCTTCGCGCAGAAGCTCTCTTCTCCGTTCGACGCGTTCGTGAACGACGCGTTCGCCACCGCCCACCGCGCCCACGCGTCCACGGTCGGGGTGGCCCGGTTCCTCCCCTCGTACGCGGGGATGCTCATGGAGCGCGAGGTAGAGGTCCTGTCCGGGATCCGTGACAACGCGCGCCGCCCCTACTACATCCTCGTGGGTGGGAAGAAGGCGAAGGACAAGCTGGGCGTGCTCACCGACCTCTTGCCCCGGGTGGACGGGTTTCTCGTGGGCGGGGGGGTGGCGTTCACGTTCCTCGCCGCACAGGGGCACAAGGTGGGTGCGTCGGTGGTAGACGCGAATCTCGTTGGTACCCTCCGCGATCTGCTGCGCAAGGCGAAGGAGGGGGGCCGAGAGATCCTTCTTCCCGAGGACGTCGTTGTGGCCCGCGAACTCAAGGCGGGGGCGGAGACGAGGAT
>JAGUVP010000038.1 GCA_020062805.1 Candidatus Bipolaricaulis sp. | reverse complement strand
CTTCTGGATCGCGGCGGTGACCATCCCCCCGCAGGACAGGGGAACGCGGTCCGCGACCCGCGCGACGAGGGTGGATTTCCCTACACCCGGAGTCCCCGTAACCGCGATGTTCATCGGACGTGTGGGATTGTAGCCGCGAGGTGACACAGCAGGCGTTGGCGCGTACCGTTCCCCCATGATTGCCGTGCTCCTCCCCGTGTTTCTCCTCGCTGGGGTCGGATGGGTCCTCGGCCGCCTGGGCCGCGTTCCGTCCCGACCGCTCGCGCAGGCGGCATTCTGGGTCCTCTCTCCGGCCCTCATCTTCGAATCGTTGCGCACGGCCGATCTCTCGCTGGCCGGGACGGTTGTCCTGTTCGCCCTCGTGCACCAACTCGTCATGTTCGTTCTGTCGCTTGGAGTGGGACGGATCCTGTTCCGCTGCGATCGGCCCGCCCGAGCCACGACGTCCCTGGTTCTGACGTTCGGGAACTGCGGGAACCTCGGACTCCCGCTCCTCTTGTTCGCGTACGGCCCGTCCGGGGTCGATGCGGGCGTGGTGTTCCTCGCCGCGAATACCGTCCTCCTGTCCACCCTTGGGGTGGCGGTAGCAGCGTGGGAAGGGGAGAGAATCCGATCGCGGAGCGCGTGGGGCAAGCTCCTGCGCGTGCCGTGGGCGTACGCCGTCGCCGCGGCGCTTCTTGTCCGGTGGACAGGGCTTCCCGAGATCTTCTCCCGAGCGACGGGACTCCTTGCGGGCGGGGCGATCCCGCTGTTCCTCCTTCTCCTTGGGCTCGAGCTGGCCCACGTGCGGGTGACGCAGGTGGCGAGGCCGGCCGTGGGGCTGGCGCTCCTCCGTCTGCTCGCCGGTGGAGCGCTGGCGTGGGCGCTGGCGTGGGGGTTCCGGGTCGAGGGTGTGCTTCGGGGAAGCCTCATCATCGAGGGGAGCGTTCCCAGCGCTGTGAACGCGTTCCTCCTCGCGTCCCAGTACGGTCGGCGACCGGATCTGGCAGCATCGGTCCTGTTCCTATCCACCCTCTTCTCCCTGGGTACCCTCGGCCTCACCCTGTTTCTCTTGAGGATCGTGGGGTAGACTGGAACTGACATGGGAAGCATTCTGATCGCGACGGCGATGTTCCCAGAGGCGGTGGAGCGCCTGCAACGGGCCGGCCACGAGGTCGAGGTCTGCGAGGGCGTCCCCCTCACCGGAACCCTGGCGGAAGTTGACGCGCTCATCTGCCCTCTGTCCCTTCCCGTCCAGGCGGAACTTCTGGACGCCGCTCCTCGGCTGCGGATTGTCGCCAATCTCGGGGTGGGAGTGGATAACATTGACCTCAAGACTGCGTCGGAACGGGGAATTCTCGTCTCCAACACGCCGGACGTTCTCACCGAGGCGACGGCGGATCTGGGGTGGGCTCTTCTCCTCGCTGCGGCGCGGCGGGTTGTGGAGACGGATGGGGAGCTGCGCGCTCAGGGGTTCCCCGGTTGGGTATTCCTACCGCCCTATCTCGGGGTTGACGTGTACGGGAAGGCCCTCGGAGTGGTTGGGTTCGGCCGGATCGGACAGGCGGTGGCCCGTCGCGGACAGGGGTTTGGGATGGAGCTCTTCTACACGTCCCGATCTCGAAAGCCGGATATTGGGGGGGTGCTTCGAGCACGCTTCGTGTCTCTGGATGAGCTTCTACAGAAAAGCGATTTCGTCGTCTTGTGCACTCCCTTGACCCCGGACACGCAACACCTCATCGGGGCACGGGAACTGAGGCTCATGAAGAGGGATGCGATTCTCGTGAACATCGCCCGCGGTCCGGTTGTGGACGAGGCTGCCCTTGTCTCCGCTCTCCGGGACGGGACGATCCGCGGAGCGGGACTCGACGTGTTCGAGGACGAGCCGCGGGTGCCCCCCGGCCTTGTGGGGCTCAAGAACGTCGTGTTGACTCCCCACATCGGATCCGCGACCGGGGCCACCCGACGCAGGATGGCGGATCTTGCTTGCGACGCCGTTCTTGCTGTGTTCGGCGGCGAGAGACCCCTGAACCTTGTGACCCCTCCGGCTTCCGGGTAGAGGTGAAACCATGGCTGGCCGGGCGGTGTACAATGCGGCGGAGGTGGTTGAGAGATGAAACGGGCGAGGCTGTTGGCGTTGATGCTGGTGGTGTTCGGCGGTGCGATGGCGTGGGGACAGTGGTGGTGTGATCCGTGCCTACCCCCTCCTCCAGTTGAACCCTCCTGCTACGTGACGTTCTGGGTTGGGGAGCCGATCCAGGTTGAGCTTGTCGTTCCGTGGGGCATCTTCTGTTGCAACCCCTGCGCTTCGACAACGATGATCACCGGTTGGTCGGTCGAGGCGTTTGGGGGCGGGGTCGTCTACCAGCACATGTACCCCGTTCCGGTGAGTGCGGCTACGAAGATCATCTGGAACCAGCAGGATGGCACTGGAGTTCAGGTGAGCCCGGGGTTCTACAAGATCGCTGTGACGACCACAGCGGGGATCGTGACGACCCACGTGAAGATCGTCGTGCAGACCGATTGCTGCTGGTCCTGGTGTCAGCCGATTTCCAAACCGTGCGGGGTCTCATGGTGCGACCCATACCTGAAGCTCTCGCGTGCGCCGGTCTGCGACCCGTGCGGCTGGTCGAGCTGCGATCCGTGCTGTTCACCGTGTCTGTTCCCGTTCCTGTTCTTCCTCGGCATCGGGAAGTGAGTTGCCGGAGCTGCCCGATCTTGAGGTCGTGAAGGATATCCTCGCCCCCCGGATCGTGGGACGCACGGTCCGGGGGGTGGAGGTCAATCGGTCCGCTCTCCTGCGAACCGGGGCCCTGAGCCTGAACCCCCTCGTCGGTGCGGAAGTCCGTGCCGTGGGACGACGGGGCAAGCATCTCCTCTTCTCGTTTGACGGGGAACTCCATCTTGTGCTCCACCTCATGCGTTGGGCGTGGCTGTGGCACGGTCCGCACGGGTACGCGCCGACCACGGCCACAGATCTGCGCCTCACGTTCGATGATGGGACCGACCTGCGTCTCATCGAGCGCCGCTCTCCGCGGCTGGCGGCAGCGTGGGTCGTTTCAGATCCCCTCCGCTCTGAGCCGCTGCAGAAGTTGGGGATTGAGCCTCTGGTTCCGGAGTTCACCCTGGAGGCCCTGCGTCGGGCCATCCATGGCAGGCGCCGTTCCCTTAAACGCATCCTCACCGACCAAGCGCTCATCGCCGGGATTGGGAATGCCTATGCCGATGAGATCCTGTTTCGGGCGAAACTGTCGCCCGTTCGCTACACCCACACCCTGACCCAGGAAGAACTGGACCGGCTGTGGCACGCGATCGGGGAGACCCTGCCCTG
>JAGUVP010000144.1 GCA_020062805.1 Candidatus Bipolaricaulis sp. | reverse complement strand
GTCACCGTGGGCTTGCCCGTCCACAACGGCGAGCGGTACTTGGAGGCCGCGCTAGAGAGCATCCTCGGACAGGACCTCCGCTCGTTACGGGTCATCGTGGCCGACAACGGATCCTCCGATGGCACCGAAGCCATCTGCCGTCGGGCTATGGCTCGCGACCAACGAGTCCAGTACCACCGCTCGCCGATGAACCGAGGAGCGACGTGGAACTACAACCGCCTCGTCGCCATGGCCGACACCGAGTACTTCAAGTGGGCTGCGCACGACGATCTCCTCGAGCCGTCGTTCCTCAGTGCTTGCATCGATGAGCTCGATCGCTCTCCCCAGGCGGTCCTCGCCTATCCGCGCACGGTGCTCATCGATGCTGTTGGCAACGTGGTCGACGAGCGCTTCGAAGACGGACTCGACCTCCGCTCGAGTGCACCGGAGGATCGCTGGAGTCGCTACCTCGCACATCCCGGCGAACAGCACGCGGTGTTCGGTGTCATGCGGACCGGCCACCTGCGACGCACCGGGTTGATCGCGAACTGCTGGGGCGGCGATGTCGTGTTGCTCGCTGCCCTCGCCCTTCGCGGTGCGTTCCACGAGGTGCCGGACCGTCTCTTCAAGCGGCGCTACCACGAGGGCTCATCGCTGGTCTCCAACCCGACGCCAGCGGATGTGCTCCGCTGGTACGACCCGGTGGCGCCCACCCGCTTCGTGCTGCCGCGTGCCCGGCTCACCGTCGAGCTGCTGCGGGTTGCGATCGGTGCGGAGCTGCCGCTGCGAGCGCGAGGTTTCTGTGCGGTCGCGGTGGCACGTCGATGGGCGCCGATGTACGGGCGGGTGATCGGAGGCGAGCTGAAGGGCGCAATCCGGGCTGCACTGCTCCGATGAACTTCGGTGCGAGGGTATCGTGCATCCTCGTAGTGGAGGCAGGCAGCTCACTCAGGGAGACCAGGACGCCCCTGCGGCCACTCGAAGCGGGCCAGCCGAAACGATCGACGGATCGTTTCATTGCAGAATCTTTCCGAAGGGCAAGGATTCTGTTACGATTCTCGCAGGGCGGTTACGAAATCTCGGTGACAACGGCGGAACGATGATCGAGCGGTGGTTGGGCGGCCACCGACATGGTCGGATCGTCCAACGATGGGACCCGGCTGGTTCGCGCTCGTCGAGCGTGTGGCGCCGAGCCTGCGTCGCCTGCTTGGAGGACGGGTAATGAACAAGCTGACTGCGATCGTGGGCTCGCGGCGCGTCAAAATCGCGGCGCTGGCCGTCGTGGCGGCGTTGACGGGTGGCCAGGTGCTCATGCAGGCCGATGCGGCAACGGGCAACCTGCTGACGGTCGGGCAGCAGAGCTTCGAGCGCACTCCCATCGGCTGGGTCAGCGGCGAAGGTGGTGCCGTTTGGCGTACGAAACGGTACGCATCCGATGGGCGGTACTCGCTCATGATCGCCGCCGTTGGTGGCACTTGGCAAGGGCGCCGAGCGATCGAGGTGACGACGACTGGCCCGTCGGCTGTGCCGGTAGAGCCAGGAGCCCGCTACGCCGCCCAGTTCGACCTCCGGCCGTGGGCGGACTTCGTGGACGACGCGGCCTGCGAGCTCCGTTGGCTCGGCGCTGACGGCCGCATGATCGGCCGTTCGACCGGTCCCGAGCAACGCGAGTTGGCGAACGCCTGGCGCACCTATGCATGTGACGGGCTTGCGCCGGCCGGCGCGAGTGGGGTCTCGCTGGTGCTTCAGCTGCGTGGCGCTTACCGGGGCGATGTCCACTTCCTCGACCGGGCAAGCATCCTTCGGGTCGACAACGCACCTACGACGACCACTGCGGCACCCACTCCCGTGAACCTGCTGGATCCGAACCAGCACGGCTTCGAGGATGACGAGATTGACGGTTGGATCCCCCAGGGCAACGCTTCGCTCGGTCGGTCCACCGCAGCGGCCGCTACGGGCGACGCCTCGATGCTCGTGACGGCCTCGGGCGCCGATCCGATCTCCATCGATGACAGTTTGACCGTCCGGGTTGGAACGTCATCGGGCGTCGACGGTGTGAACGTGATCCCCGGTCGGACGTACCGGGCGAGTGTGCGGGTGAACCCGCGGGACATAACCAAGGCAGCAGGCCGTTGCGAGCTGCGCTGGTATCGAGCCGACGGCTCGATTCTCGACACTGTCGGTGGGCGCAGCGCGGTGCTCCCGCTCGGCCGTTGGTCCTTGCTGTCCTGCAGCGCTGTAGCGCCGGGTGGCGCCGCATTCGGAGCACTGCGCGTCTACCTGGCCCACGCGCCCTACGGCACCGGCTTCTTCGTCGATGACGCGTGGTTGAGCGACGGCGCCGGAGGCGTCCCGGCGACGTCTACTCCCG
>JAGUVP010000137.1 GCA_020062805.1 Candidatus Bipolaricaulis sp. | reverse complement strand
GACCGCGCGCTGGCTCTTGCCCGTGCTGTGGGGCGTGGCGGGGGCCACGTGGGCGTTCTTCCAGCTTTCTGTGACGGCGATTGTGTCCAGACTCTCGCCGCACGGGCTCCACGGTCAGGCTCTGGGAACGTACAACGCGGTAGCAGGGCTCGGCCACGTGCTCGGCGCACTTGCTGGAGGGTTTGTCGCCGACTTCATCGGGTTCCGAGCCGCGTTCCTCTTCGGGGCGATGCTGATGGTGGTGACGCTGCCCATCCTGTTGGTGGAGGGGCGTCCGGTGAAGTAAGGCGCTACTTCTTCTTCTCCCCCTTCTCAACCACCGTCATCCCGTTGTACGAACCGCACGACGGGCACACGCGGTGGGGGAGGCGGAACTCGTGGCACTGGGGACAAGCAACGGCAGGAACCATCTGCGCTCGCCAATGGGCACGGCGCATCCGGACCTCCCGGTGCGACTTTCGTTGTTTCGGAACTGCAGCCATAAACCCTCCTTAGGTGTGAGCCAATTGTGCCGGCGCGCGCTCCAAGATCAAGGTCACGGGCCCATCGTTGACGAGAGAGACGGACATCTTTGCCCCGAACAGCCCGCTCTGAACGGGGACTCCCTCTTCGCGGAGAAGGCGGAGGAAGGTGCCATACAGGTTGGCGGCTACGGCGCTCGGAGCGGCCTGGTCGAACCCCGGGCGCCGGCCTCGGGATGCGTCGCCGTGGAGTGTGAACTGGGATACGCAGAGAATCTCGCCTCCCATCTCGCGCAGTGAACGGTTCATCCGGCCGTTCGCGTCAGGGAAGATGCGTAGTTCGGGGATCTTCCGTGACCAGAATCGGAGCTCCTGCTCAGTGTCCCCTTTCCCGATGCCCACCAGCAGGAGCAGCCCACGACCGATCCGCGCGACCTCGTGCCCTTCGCTGCGGACGGTTGCCTCGGTTACCCTCTGCAGAACAATGCGCATTCGCTCTAGGGGCGGAGCGATCGCACGTGGGCGACGAGGCGCCGAAGATCCTCCACCGACATACTCTCCAGGAGGTACCCGATTTCCTGGATGAGTTCGTTTCGTTCGCGTTCCTGACGGCTTCGCTCGCGGAACGCATGCTCCGCCAGTCGATGGGCAGGATGGTTGATCTCCCGATCCACACAGTTCACCCGCCACCGGGGAAGGCCGGCGAGGAGGTCGAGGGCGTGGCGGTTCAGGTGATCGAGATGGGGCTCGCGCACTTTGTAGAACCCGTTTACCTGATTGGCGATGAGCTGGTTGTCGGTGAGGAACACGGCCTCATCAGGAGAGATCTCGATGGCCAGGCGGATTCCCTCGAGGAGCGCCTTGTACTCCGCAGCGTTGCTCGTTGCCCGACCGATGAGCTTTGCCACCTGGGCAAGGTTCTGGCCTTTCTCGTCGGTCACGAGGACCCCGATCGCGGCGTCCCCTGGGTTGCCGCGGGCCGTGCCATCGACGTTCACGAAGACCTTCCTCATCCCCCCTCCTCAACCGGTAAACCGCGCACCGGTGCACCGATTTGTGGGCCCGGCAGGGTTCGAACCTGCGACCAACCGGTTATGAGCCGGCTGCTCTACCCCTGAGCTACGGACCCGCTCGAGGATGGTAGTCTTCTCCTGTACGGGTGGCAACTCGAGACAGGACGCTCCGCGCTGCAGCGCGGACGGCGGCGGGAGTGATCCCGAACTGCGTGAGAAGGACCGACCCGGGGGCGCTAGCCCCGAACGAGGATAGCCCGACGATCTCTCCATCCAGGCCCACGTAGTGCTCCCACCCCAGCCGAATCCCAGCCTCGACCGCCACCCGCACCCGCACCGTGGGGGGGAGGACTTCATCCCGATAGCCCGGGGGCTGGCGATCAAACAGCTTCCAGCTCGGAAGTGTCACAACCCTTACCCGTAGGCGGTTGGTGGCCAGCTCCTCCCCCGCGGCGAGCGCCACGTGGACCTCCGACCCAGTGGCGATGAGGATCAACTCCGGATCCGTTCCGGGTGTGCTCTCCCAGAGGACGTACCCGCCCCGCCGTAGACCTGCGGGTGAACCGAGGCGGGACCGGTCGAAGACGGGGAGGTCCTGACGGGTGAGGATGAGAGCCGTAGGCCCCTCGCGGCGGCTCAGGGCGACCCGCCACGCCTCGGCCGTCTCCGCGGCGT
>JAGUVP010000229.1 GCA_020062805.1 Candidatus Bipolaricaulis sp. | reverse complement strand
GACAGCTTGCGCCGCCAGATCAGCATCGTCCTCCAGGAGGTGTTCCTGTTCCACGGGACGGTGCGCGAGAACATCCTGTTCGGCCGGCCCGGAGCGGCGGAGCAGCAGATGATCGAGGCGGCCCGGGTGGCCAACGCCCACGACTTCATCCAACAGCTTCCCCAAGGGTACGACACCCTCATCGGCGAGCGGGGTGTGAAACTCTCCGGTGGGCAGCGACAGCGGCTGGCCATCGCTCGCGCGGTGCTCAAGGACGCGCCGATCCTCATCCTCGACGAGGCGACCTCGTCGGTGGACACGGAGACCGAGGTCCTCATCCAGCAGGCGCTGGAGCGGTTGATGGAGGGACGGACCACGATCGTGATCGCCCACCGCCTGTCCACCGTGCGCAGCGCCGACACGATCGTCGTGCTCCAGGATGGGCGAATTGTGGAACAGGGAACGCACGACGAGCTGATCGCCCGGGGAGGGCTGTACCAGCACCTCAACCACGTCCAGGTCGAGGATCAGCTGTTGCATGGTCCCATCCCCGAAGCCCAACGACGTTGATCGCTCCCGTCAGCAGAGGGAAGATCACGCCACCCAGGCCGTGGAGATACACGTTCTGTAGAAGGGAGAAGACTTGGGGCGACTGAACAGGTTGGGTAGCGGCAGTCGGTTGCAGGTTAGGATCGCCCGGCTCGTGGAGTTCCTCGGCCTGAAGCGGAGCATCCTCGGTCTCCTCTCGATGGTCGTCCTCGTGGGCATGGGGGAGCACATGGCGG
This sequence comes from Candidatus Bipolaricaulis sp., assembly GCA_020062805.1. Taxonomy (GTDB): domain Bacteria; phylum Bipolaricaulota; class Bipolaricaulia; order Bipolaricaulales; family Bipolaricaulaceae; genus Bipolaricaulis. Next base: position 7,382 of record JAGUVP010000229.1, on the reverse strand, counting down.
AACAGTTCCTCCCCCTCTATCTGATCGCCCTCGGCGGCGGGTTCCTCTCGGTCGGGTTCCTGAACGGGATGGACAACCTCCTCGGCGCGTTGTACTCGTTCCCCGGCGGCTACCTGGCTGACCGGATGGGCACGAAGCGTGCTTTGCTCCTGTTCAACGTTCTCTCGATGGTTGGGTTCCTCATCGTCGTCCTCATCCCCGCGTGGCAGGCGGTACTGGCCGGGGCGGTCTTGTTCCTTTCCTGGACGGCGATCTCTCTCCCGGCAACGATGGGCTTGGTGGCCCGCGCCCTGCCCAAGGACAAGCGGACGATGGGGGTGTCGGTCCACTCTCTCGTGCGCCGGGTGCCAATGGCGCTCGGACCGATGGTCGGGGGAGCGTTCATCGGCGTGTGGGGGGTGGAGCTGGGGGTGCGCCTGGCGTTCATGGGGGCGCTCGTCATGGCCCTCGTGGCGGCGATCCTGCAGCAGGTCTTGATCGAGGACGACCGTAAGCCGGGGGAAGCGCGCGTGGCCTCCCAGGCGGAGGGGAACCCTCTCCGGCTATGGAAGGAGATGAGCGGGGACCTGCGGCGGCTCCTCGTGGCGGACATCCTGGTCCGGTTCTGCGAGCAGATCCCCTACGCGTTCGTGGTGGTGTGGGCGGTGGGAACGGCCGCCGCCCCCGGCTCGGTGTCTGCCCTCCAGTTCGGGATCCTGCGTTCGATCGAGATGGCCACGGCGATCCTCATCTACATCCCGGTAGCCTATCTCGCGGACCGGGGGCACAAGAAGCCGTTCGTGGTCGCGACGTTCGTCTTCTTCACCCTGTTTCCGGTGCTGCTTCTTTTCTCTCGTTCGTTCGGGATGCTCGTGGTGGCGTTCGTCCTGCGGGGGTTGAAGGAGTTCGGCGAGCCGACGCGCAAGGCGCTGATCATGGACCTCGCTCCGGAGGGACGGAAGGCGGGGATGTTCGGGCTGTACTACCTCGTGCGGGACGTAATCGTATCCGTGGCCGCGTTCGGCGGGGCGCTCCTGTGGTCGGTGCAGCCGGAGGTGAACCTCTTCACCGCGTTCGGGTTCGGAGCAGCGGGCACGTTGTGGTTTGCCTGGAAGGGCCGCGACCTCGGTCCAAGGAGGGAACATGCCTGACGAAGGGAGGCTGATCTCAGCGTGCGGGATCGACTGCACGGATTGCGACACCCGCCGTGCACCAGCGGACCCTGAACTGCAGAGCACAATCATCCAGTGGTTCAAGGAGAAGCGGAATCTCGACGTGAAGCCGGAGGCGATCCGTTGCTCGTGGTGCCGGGGCGACCGCGCCGATCACTGGTCCACGGACTGCTGGATCCTCCACTGCTGCGTGGACGAGAAGGGCCTCGCCCACTGCTCCCAGTGCGCGGACTTTCCCTGTTCCCGCCTGATGGAGTGGGCGAAGCAGGACAAGGGATACGGCCGGGCATTCGCTCGTCTCCAGGCAATGCGATCGGCCTCAGGGTGATCCTGCGCAGTCCCTGAGAGAAACTGAGGGGTACGTACCTCCAGCACGTAGCTCGTGATCCGTACCGCCTCCTTCGACCCACAGGGTACAGGCCACGAGATCGTGCTCTTTCTCAACTCCCGACAGCCGTCGGGCATGCAGCACGACGTTACGGTCCCTCCTGGGTGCAGAGCGCCCTCTTTTCGATCTACCCATCGGAAGCTGATTGCTATAATCCCCGCAGCACGAAAGGAGGCGTTCATGTCCGACCGACCGCGAGGCGAGAAGGACGAAAAGGAAGAGGAGAAAGAGGAAGAGAAGCGCCACGAGAAGCAGGAGAAGAGCTGGGACGAAAAGTGGCGCCACGATCCGGTGGGCGCGTTCGTCTGGGCGTGCATCTTCATTTGGGCGGGGCTGGTGCTCCTCGCCGCGAACACGGGGTACCTGGCGCGGCTCGCCGGGGGGTGGGGCCTTCCCAATCTCGGCACGTGGTCCGTGATCCTCGCCGGGGCAGGGGCGCTGGTGATCGTGGGGGTGCTGCTCCGGCTCCTCATTCCTTCGCTCAGGCGGGCGGTGTTCGGGGCGCTCATCGTGGGCGTGATCCTCATCGGCGTCGGCCTGCACGATGTGGTGGGCTGGGACACGGTGTGGCCGACGATCCTCATCGTGGTGGGCGTCTCGATCCTTCTCCAGGGGGTCCTCTTCCGCCGCCGGTGAACAGGATACAAGATCCGGCCTAACTGCCGAGATCGCAGAGCGCGCCGACAACAACGGCTGGACGGTTCACCGGTTCTCGGTTTGGGAGCAAGGCACCGAGAACCCTGGACTGCGGACACCGGGGAATGACGGTCTACGGATAACGGACTACGGATAACGGGGTTCCTCTGCGTTCTCCGCGACCTCAGCGGTGAGAGCTTGTCGGATCTACAGGCGGCCGAGGTTGAGGGTGGAAAGCTCGTCCCACAGGTACCGCAGCGGCGTCCACCACGCGTCACGCCCGATGCAGCGGAAGTGGGGCGGCCGCAGAGCGAGGATGATGTCCCCAATCTTGTACCGGACGAGGATCGGCGTGGACACGACAAGGCTCCCCATCTCCCCCCGCTTCATCTCGTGGAGGAGTTTCACCCTGCCCCGGCCGGTCTCGACCTCGAACAGGAACAGGTCGTAGTTCGGGACCCACGCCCTCTTGTCGTCCTTCTGCTGGCCGAACATCCCCTCGGTGGCGCCGTAGATCTCCCGGATCGCCGCCTTCCCGTACAGGGCGCGGAGGGCGGGGGCGAGGCGGGTGTTGATCCCCGGCACGCTCCCCAGGGTCATGATCTGCACCTTCCACAGGGATTTGGGATACACGCCGTGGGTCTCCTTCAGCCACCGGCCAAACCGGATCGCGGTCGGGGCGACCCCGCCGACGAGGGTCACGTTCTCGTCCCTGCACTTCTGGTAGGCGAGCTCGAACCTGGCGTTCCAGTCGTGGGCCGTCTTCCCTCCACCCAAGGCGTCGATCTCTTCCTGCGACGGCACGGACCGAATCGGGGTCTCGCGGGAGACGTGCTTGGTGTAGATCCCCGAGCTGTAGCCGTACTCGACCTCGCGGTCCCCCACCTGCACCGTTCCCACCACAGACGGGAAGTTGAGGTTCAGGTTCACGCCCTGGAAGAGGTCGAACCGTCCTGTCTCGAGCGCGTAGTTGACCATCGCCCGGCCAGCGGAGACTCGCATCCTGAGGTCGGTGGGGGTCATCGGGATGAACTTCTCCTCACCCTTCGTGGTGCCACGGGTGATCGCCCACCCGATCGGCGGTTCGGTGAGGAGGAGGTCCACCTCTCCCGCCATCACCCGCCCGATGAGGGGTCTGTAGTCGTCATAGGTTGCGATGGGGAACATCGTTCGGTAGTCGGCGAGGTTCCCCACCGATGCCGCCCCGTGCTCCCGGCCGTACCCTGTCCCGCGGTAGATCTGGAGGAGCCTCGCCAGCACTTCCTCCTGGCACGCAGCGGGATCGGCCACAGCGTCGTGCCATGGCTTCACGAGGGACTGGAGCTGCCCGATCACCTGTTCGGGGGCTGCCATGACGATTCAGAACCCGCAACGCTCGCGAAGTTCGATCTCGTGGATCTCCTCGACGATCAGCGCTGGCAGCAGGTAGGTCGCCGACCTGTCCACGCTGATCCAAACCTCCTCTCCTGCCGGAACGAGTCTTCCCCGCACCTGCACGTTCTTACCCGTGAGCGACTCGAGCAGGGGATCGTCTTCCCACGGCCAGCGTGGCCCCCCCACGAGCACGTAGAACCCGTCGAGTCCCAGGCCGAACTCCGTCGTTTGGAGAAGGTAGAGGGGTCCCTCGCTCCGCGAGCACCAGAACTGACGGACCGAGAGGATGTACCCGGTGAGGGAGACCTGATCCTCGCGGGGCTCTTCGCCAAACCGAACCGTGATCCGAAGTGCTTCCTCTTCGTACACGACGCCGGAGAACAGCGGGGCGATCGTCACGGCCAGACTGTCCATCGTCGGTCCGGGAGGACCTTTCCGACCGAGGAGGATGAGGGCGTTGGGGGTCTCCTCCAGCTCGAACGGTCCGAGCTGGCGCGTCTGCCCCGGCGCGACCACGAGGAACGGGTAGAACGAACGGATGGAGATCGAGCTCGCGTCCTTCATGAACACGGCCGCCGAGAACTCGTACACGGTGGCTCCGAACAGAGTCGGGTCCGCGGTGTTCGCGATCTCAACCATCACGTCGAGCGCTCCCGCGCCCCATCCCACGGTGCTCGCCACAGCGAGCACGACCGCCGCTACGATCGTCCCCAATGCTTGCCTGCTCCTAACCTGGGTTCGCATGGTGCCTCCTTGGCCAGAGCGCAGAGCGCCCTGTGTCCCAATCCCGATTGTACGCACGAAGTTACGACACGCGTGGGAGCGTCTGCAAGCGGTCCCGCGGCGAGGACTCGAACTGGAAGTCAGCCCGTCGACCGATCGCGCCGGGAGCGTACACCGGTAGGGGTTACACCTGGCTGGTTCCCTCGCCAGGCCGGGGTAGTGGAGGGCTGAACTGGACTGGGATCAAGGACAGGCGAGGCGAAGACCTCCTGGATTCCCGAGTCGAGCGTGCGCCAGTAGGGAACAATCCGCCGCTATTCGCGCGCCTTGGCGCCAACGTTGAACCCAGCCGTAGCCCCTGCGGCGGCGAGGGGCGGGGCAAACGGAAGGACGTTCTCCGGGATCTGGAGAGAGATCCCGATCCCGAGAGCGACCCCTGTTCCCGCGGCTGCACCGAGGAAGCACAAGCCGATGTTGCCGTCGATCCCAAAGAGCGATCCAGCCACGATCACCCCCAAGCTCGATCCCACCACCGTGCCCCCGGTGAAACCGAGGAACGCGCCGAAGATGACCCGGGCGAGGACGTCCCAGCCCGTGGCGCCGGAAGCGAACGCCCACGATAGGGTGTAGGCACCGATCACCGCTCCCGCGTAGCCGCCGAGCGTACCGGCCAGGAACTCGGGAAGGACCGCGTCCTCGGGCTGCACCGCGAACGCCGACACACCCGCCAGAACGAGCGCTAGAGCTACCACCATCATCCTTTGCACGACCGTCACCTCCCAGAGAATCAAATCTAGTCTACTGCTCGCGTCGATGAGAAGCCAGGAGACGCCGTCGGCATTCGCCCGCCATGGTTGGCCACGCTATCATGCCGGTGGAGGACATGGGATGAAAAAGGCACTGGCAGGCGGGATGGCGTTGCTCCTGGTCGGTTGGGCAGCGCTGGCCGTGGATCTGTCCGGGGCTTGGACAACGCAGATGACGTTCACTTCGGGCGTCGTCTCCCCGAGCACGGCCTTCACCCTTCGCTTGGTGGGCTCAGGGTGGGCCCTCACCACGGCATGGGATCCTGCGCTCCCGGAGCTGAGCAGTCACACCCTTGTCCTCAGCGGAAGCCTGGGACCCCTGGGCATCGTTGCCGGGGCCTCGTTCCACCTGAGCGCGCCCGGCGGGTCTCCCGCGCTTCGCCGACACGGGGACCTCGGTCTGTGGTCGGCTGACGGGTTCACGTTCCGCAGCGGGTTCGTCTCGTTCGATCTTGCGTTGGGGAACCTAACCCTCCAGCTCACGCTTCACCGCGGTCCCGGCGAGTAGGGCGGGGTGTAGCAGGGAAGGCTCTGTGGCGCGACCGAAGGTCATCCTGTTCAACGTGATCAGCCTGGACGGGCGGCTGGACAGCGGAGTCGCCGGCACGGTGGACATGGGCCTCTACTACGGGATCGCCGCTCACTTCCACGCCGACGCGATGCTCTCCGGCTCGGAGATGATCCTCACTGGCTTCGCCGGGCAGGAGGAGCTTCCCGAGGAGAACCCCCTCGCGGGTACGAAGGAGCTCCATCCCCTCGCCGTGCCGAAGCTCATCGTTGCCGACAGTCGAGCCCGGATCCACCTCTGGCGTCTCCTCCGCTCCCAGCCCTACTGGGGGGACGTGATCGCCCTCATCTCCCGGCACACGCCTCGGACATGCCTGGCCGAGCTCGATCGGGCGGGCGTCGAGTACGTCGTGGCGGGCGAGGAGCGCGTGGATTTCGCGCTCGCCCTGGAGGAACTGGGAACGCTGTTGGGGATTAAGACCGTGCGCGTGGATAGCGGCGGCGTTCTCAACGGGGTGCTCCTTCGAGCAGGGCTGGTGGACGAGGTGAGCGTGCTCGTGGCCCCAACCCTCGTTGGGGGCCCAGCTTCCGGAAGCTTGTTCGTCTCCCCCGAGGCGATCGAAGACATCGCTCCGATCCCCTTGCGGCTCGTCCATCTCGAGAAGATCGCCGAAGACGTGCTCTGGCTGCGGTACGAGGTGAAGCGAGCCCCGCTCGCCTAGCCGTCCCTGTCCAGGTACTTAGGGTTGGAGGACCTCGGGTGGGATGATGCGGACCTCCCGTACCTCCGGGAACTGAAGCGCCGTCTTCTCGACCTGTGCCCGCAGGATCCCCGTCCGGCACGCCCCGCCCGAAGTCCTGTGCTCCGGATCCAAGAGCGACATGGTCAGCAGCCCGTCCTTGAGGAACACCACGCTCAACCTCACCCCAGGAAGGGGGTACTCCGAGGCGTAGCCCTCCTCGATCTCCCAGGGAAGGAGCCCTTGGCCGAGCAAGAGCTTCAGCGCCCCCTCGACGGGATCGGCGTGGGTCGGCACCCAGCGGGCCAAGGGCATCACCGCTTCGGGGCTACAGGCCATGGCGCCGTGGAGGAGCAGATCTACGCCGGCGTGGTAGGCGTACACGCGGACAACCCACACGTCGTCAGGAATCTGCCCGGAAGGAACGTCGGGAACACGCACCAGAAGGTCTCCCGCCACCCGATACTCGAACTCCCGATCCACCAGCTTCAGGCGAACCACGTACCCCGCCGTGATCATCTGGGCGTACATCATCCCCGGCTCGCGCACCCCGAGGCTCGTGTCCGCAAAGCCGCGGTCGAGGACCTCGACGATCTCGATCCTCCGTGCGCAGACGGCCAGGTCTTCGGCGAGAGAGGCTTGGGCCCACGCCGCCGCGCGGCGGGCCTCCGGGGCTGCTAGCCACGATGGCTCGTCGGCCACGGCAACCATGAACGGGGGCAGAGGTTCAAGGAAACGCTGGGGGGCGATGAGAACCATCTTCCCACTCGCATCCTCTGCCACGGAGAAGGACACGACGGTGTACCCTTCGCAGGGGTCCCCCCACGTAAGCGTGTAGGCGCCTACAGGGAGCCGGATCCGCCAGTCCGTGAACACGCGCTCCGCGCCGGGATCGAGGGTCAGGGTCTCCGAGAACGAGGCGACGATGCGCCACGATCCGACCTGCGGCACGAGCGACCAGCCGAGTTCGGCCGGGCGTCCGACGTACCCCGCCGGGCCGACCGGAACCACCCCACACCGTATCCGGACGATCCCATCGGCCTCCATGCTCAGCCTG
>JAGUVP010000115.1 GCA_020062805.1 Candidatus Bipolaricaulis sp. | reverse complement strand
CGTAGGCCGCCCTGCACGGCCTCCTCGATGGCTTGGAGGGGAGCGCTGTTCGGAGCGGGCGTGGGGCCGCGTTCGAGGCAGTTCATGCATTGTTGCCGTTACGACAGGGCGAAGGAAGCATGCGGCGGCCTCCATGGATGGGTCCCGCCTTCCGGCCGGAGTCCTGCGCTTCCATGTTGCTGCTCCCTCTAGGACCGGCGCCGGTGTCACGCCCCGATCGAGGTTCTCGCACGAGCCGACGTCGGCGACCGGCTCTGTGGCGCTTGACCAATTCAAGCATTCGCCAGGCCTGACGCCGGGACGAGACGGTCGCGGCGCCAAGGCGGTGTCGGCATCCTTCGTGGATCGCGAGCCTACCTCCGCTATGTCCGTTCTCTCATCGCAGCGGACGTTGCACCAGACCTGATCTGCTGCGGATGTATCTTCGAGTTTGCGTCGAAGAGCTCCCATCACATTCGTTTGGACAAGCAGAATTTCATTGCGCTGCAATTTGAAGTCGGGTACCGTCCGATCGCAAGTGATGCAAGTTGAGGGGAGCACTGATGCGGTCGGCGCCAATTCCGCTTGTTGATGTAACGCGCCGCCAAGGAGTGGCTCGCGAGCCGCTTGTGCATTCCCGTGGCGTCAAACGGTCGACCCGGCGCCAAGACATTCAGATGGATGCTGCGCGTGCCTCGCAGGTCGCTGTCGAAGCGGACCCCTTCAATATCCTGGTGCTGAACTACACCATGACTTGTCCGCTCGCATGCGACTACTGCTGCTACTCGTGCGGTCCGCGGCGTGTTGAGACAATGAACCTGGATTTCGCAATGAACATTGTGGAACAGGCGATCGACTTGGGAGTCTTCAGCGAGTTCGGCTTCACCGGAGGCGAGCCGCTCGTCTACTACGACGACATCCTCGCCCTCACCGCGAGAATGCGCCGGGCGCAGGTGCCGTTCTCGATGATCTCCGCATGTGATTGGGCAACGGACTCCCGTTCGGCTCGGCACGTGCTCGACCCGTTGGTCGCCAACGGCATGAGCGTGTTCACGATCTCGCACGATCCGAGCCACGAACGCTGGGTCTCACGAGACAACGTTCGGCGGGTCGCTGACATCGTGCTCGGTACTGACGTCCACCTCGTGCTCTGCGGAAGCTTCGAGGATCCGGCTGCGGATCTCCGCATGATCTTTCCCGAGTACGCAGATCGAGAGAACGTCAGCTTCGTGACGCGAGTGGTGCTGCCCACGCCGGGCCGTGCTCACCATCGTGGCATCACACCCAGTTATTACCCGGGCGTCGAAATGAACACGCCAGACTGCTGCTACAAGCGGATCTACCACGACGTGACCGTGTTCTGGGACGGCGAGGTCTACCCGTGCTGCTCGGTGTACAACCGGTCGACGCCTGCACTGTCGTTCGGGAACTTGTACAACGAACCGCTGAACAAGGTATGGGACAAGATTGAGTCGTCGTATTTCCTGCGTACAATGAAGTGGAACGGACTTCACGCTCTCGAAGCCGAGCTGCTTCAGGCCAATCCGAACCTCAAGGGATTGCTCCCCGATGAGAACGCCTCCGTCGGACCGTGCGATCGTTGTGCGATGCTGCTCAAGAGTGAACAGGTTGCCCAAGCGATCGTGCAGCTCTCCGAGGCAAGAGAACTGGCGGAAATGCGACGCATTCTCGCCCAGCTCGAAGCCACACTCGACGAGGACACGCTGAAGTCGATCCTCTTGGCGTGCCGAGAGGATTGAGAGCTGACATAAACGGAGGAACCATGCCAGACATCAACGAGATAGCGCAGTCAATAGAACAATCACCGGCTGCTCGAGCGCGGCTGCTCGCCGACACCCTTGAGCTTCTCGAGGGTCAGGGTGTCGACGTCTCCAGCACCACCTGGCAGAACCTGGTCAAGGCGGACATCTCGAGCGCGTCGTCATTCGCGGGCAGCCTCGCAGCGTCGACGGTCGTCATCATCATCGGCACCGGGGGTGGCGCGAGTCGTGGGCCAGGTACCGCCGCCAGCACCGTCGTCGTGGCGATCGCCTCGGCGGGCCAGCGGCCCGTTGGAAACGTTGCCAGCACCGTCGTGATCGCCATAGCCTCCGCTGGACAACGTCCGGTAGGCAACGTGGCAAGCACGGTCGTGGTCGCCATCGCAACGGCAGGACAGCGACCGATCGGCAACGTGGCGAGTACCGTCGTGATCGCCATCGCGTCCGCCGGGCAACGTCCAGTAGGCGTTGCCGGGTTCGGAGAGGCCGCCACGGAATCGACCCCCGAAGGTACCATCAAGTTTGAAAGCCTCGAGCGTCTGAGCGAGGTTTCGAACGCTCTGCGACAACTTGCGGATCTGGTCGACGCCGGTCAGGTCGAGATCGGGCAAGAGATCGGTGCCGCCATCAGGTCTATCGTCGAACAGCAAGGGTCATGAGCGTCTGCGAATCCCGGTGCGCTGCCACGGGCGCCGTCTGAAGCTCCGGCGCTCTCGGTCGCATGTCGCTCCGCCTCAATACGTCGCTCCGCCCGCAGGCGTGTGAAGGACCACCCGTCGAGTGGCGGGGCCGTCGCCGTTCCACCACGGTCACGACAGAGGAAGCCCTGAAACAGACTGCTCCACTCACGTACGGTGTGGCGCGGTCAAGCTTCGAAAAGCTGATCGGCGACAACAACCTTCGCCCCGTTGGCTTCCTCGCCCAAGGATTGCGTCGCTCCACGAGTGTGTGCCTGGTTGAGGTAGCAGGCTTCGGTTCAGGCACCGGGTTTCTCGTCGGGCCGGGCGTGCTCGTCACGAACAACCATGTCATCCCGTCCGCAGAGCACGCCCAACGCACGCGGGCACGGTTCAACTATGAGGCCGACGTGGATGGCCGTCTGAAGGCCAGCGAGTACTTCGCCGCTCGTCCCGACGTCGTGTTTCACACCAATCCGCAGCTGGACTACACCCTCGTCTACGTGGACGGACAGCCCGAGACTCGATACGGCGTTCTGCCGATCGTCCCGGCTCCGGTCTCGGTGGGAATGCGGGTCAACATCATCCAGCACCCGGGCGGGGAACCGAAACAACTGGCCATCGTCGACAACGAAGTCGAGTATGCGGACACAAACGTCATGCAGTACTTGACTGATACCCTTCCGGGATCGTCGGGCTCACCGGTGTTCGACGATCAGTGGAATCTTGTTGCGCTGCATCACAGCGGCGGATGGATACCAGAGCCGTCGACCTCGAGCACCCACTTCCGTAACGAGGGCGTGCTGATCTCAGCCATCGTGGCAGACATGAGATCGGTCGGCCTGGCCCACTAGCAGTCCACCTTTGCGTTCACTCGCATGCACGATGTGGCGCCCACCTCGAACCAGAACACGGCGGTGAGCATGCGCGAGCGGGTCCACGGTTGCGGCTGATCGGGACCCTTGCGTTCGCGGGGTGCGTCCCGTCCCTGCGCATGGTCTCGCGGTCGTTTGCAGCGAGCACCGGGGCCCGATTCGCCGGGCTAGCTGGACCGGCGCCTGCCCGCTGCCCGGCTAGCCGGGTGGATGCGGTTGTCGGTGCGCTCATGACCCGAAGGTCGCAGGTTCAAGTCCTGCCCCGCCACAACCAACGACATGACTGGTGGATGGCCCCTTCCGAGTCCTCGGAGAGGCCCTCGCCGTTTGGCGGAGCGGTCCGAGGCAAACAGTTGTCAGCAGGATGCGCTGTCGGCCCTGCGTGGCGCCGCCGACAGCCCGGCGACGACTTGATCGCATCCTGGGCGGTGGCGTTTGATCGGCGGTGGCGTTTGATCGGCGGTGGCG
>JAGUVP010000060.1 GCA_020062805.1 Candidatus Bipolaricaulis sp. | reverse complement strand
TCCACGTCCTCTTCGCCATCTGGAGGGATAACCGGCCCTACGTACCCTTGACATCCTCATAGTTTGTTACAGAGCCGCACTGCCGTCGGGGACAAGCCCCGACGCCGCAGAACCCTAGCGTGGGCCTCGGCCCTCGATCTCCGCCAGCGCGGATGGGACCTCACCCAGGCACGCCACCGTCCGATCGGGAACGTGCCACGGGGTGGGCGGCTGTTGACCCGCGTACGGTACGACGAGAACGCGGACCGTCTTCATCCCCAGGAGCTTCGCCGGGTAGACGTCGAAGTCGAGGCGGTCGCCCACCATCACCGCCTCCTCCGCCGGCACGCCGAGCCCATCGAGGATCATCCGGAAGAAGAGAAGGGCGGGCTTGGCGACGCGCATTCCCTCCGACACGTGTTGCCAGCGAAAGTAACGGAGCAGGTCCGCCTCCGTGAGCAGGGGGAGCACCGTCACGGGCTGATTCGCGGCGATGGCGAGCGTGTACCGGCCGGAGAGCGCGGGGACGACCTCGCGCGCTTCCGGACAGACGAACACGCCACGCGGGTTCGTGAGGAACGCCCGTCCGTGCTGTCGGAAAGCGTCGCAGATACGTCGAAACTTATCCACATCAGGACGCACGAAGCTCCACACCGCCGCGAGGTGCGCGTTCGGGTCGCAGCGGGCGATCGCCGCCTGCACCGCTGCGGAGAACTGGTCGGGCGGAACAGCCGTCCCTTCTGCCCCGAGCGCCTCGACGAGGAACGCCTCCCAGCTCGCGTACTCCGCGTCCTCGTTCAGGACCGGCCCACCCAGGTCGAGGAGGACGGCCCGCAGGGTCACAGCTTGTACCCAATCTTCCGGAGAAACGCCCTCCGCCCCTCCTGGTCCTTCTCTCCCTCCACGCCCTTCGTCCTGACTCCGTCCACCACCCCGAGGATGCCCCGTCCCTGGTCCGTCTCGGCGACGATCAACTCCACCGGGTTCGCCGTGGCGCAGAAGATCCGGCACACCTCCGGAACGAGCTTGACCGCGTTGAGGACGTTGATCGGGTACATCCCGCGCATGAGGATCAGAAACGCGTGCCCGCAAGAGAGGGCAAGCGCGTTCTTCCTCGCCACGTCGGTGAGTTCGGGGTCGGTCCCCGACCATCGCACCAGCGCCGGGCCCGACGCCTCGCAGAACGCGATCCCGAACTTCGCCCCCGGCACGGCGGTCACCAACGCCTCATGGAGGTCCTCCACCGTCTTGATGAAGTGCGCCTGCCCGAGGATCAGGTTGGTGTCCTCCGGCCTCTCAATCCGCACCAGCTTCAGCTCCATGTCTCCTCCTTCCCCAACCCCCAAGTATACCACCAATGGGGTCAGACCTTCACTTTTAGGGTTGTCCGGGGTACACTCAGGCCGTCATGGCGCGACCGTTGCGGCTTGAGTTCCCGGGGGCGGTGTACCACGTCACCAGCCGAGGGAACGCCCGCACCACCGTGTTCAACGATGACACCGACCGGCGCCAGTTCCTCGACGATCTGGCCGATGCCGTCGAGCGCCAGGACTGGCTGTGCCACGCCTACTGCCTGATGACCGATCACTACCACCTCCTGATCGAGACCCCCGAGGGCGGCCTTTCCAGGGGGATGCAGCTCCTGAACGGTGCGTACACCCAGCGGTTTAACCGGCGCCATGGGCGCGTCGGGCACCTGTTCCAGGGGCGGTTCAAGGGGATCCTCGTGGAGAAGGAGAGCCAGCCTTTGGAGGTGGCACGGTACGTGGTGCTCAATCCCGTTCGCGCGGGGATGGTGCGCAGCCCCCGCGACTGGCCGTGGAGCAGCTACCGCGCCACTGCCGACCACGACGGGGTCCCGTCCTTCCTCACTGTGGACTGGCTCCTGTCGCGGTTCGGAGCCGAGCGGGAGACGGCGGTCCGTGCCTACCGGCGCTTCGTGCAGGCTGGGCGTGGGGTGAACGTGTGGGACGATCTTCAGGCTGGCTGGCTATTGGGGAGCGACCGATTCGTGGATGAGCTGCGCCCTCTCCTGCAAGCAAAGCCTGCCGACCCGGAGTACCGGAGGCGCGAGCGGCTGGCGGCGCGGCCGAGCCTGGCCGAGCTCTTCGCCGATGTGAAGGACACTGAGACCCGCAACGCCCGGATCCACGAGGCAGTGCGGGTGCACCGCTACACGCTGAAGGAGGTGGGTGAGCACGTAGACCTGGTGTACTCCACGGTCAGCGTGATCGCGAAGCGGGTGGACGAGAGGAGGAGACCCTAAAAATGAAGGTTTGACCCCCTGTCCGATTCACCACACCGTCTGTACTCCGTACGCCGCAATCTGTGGGTCCCCGGTCAGGACCACCAGACCCTCGAGTTCCGCTTGGGCTACGAGGAGGCGGTCAAAGGGGTCGCGATGGTGGAGAGGCAAAGCACCGACGCGCAGGGCATGGGCGAGAACCACCGGCAGGCCTTCGATCCCGTTGAGGGCCATCTGCTCGGGTACAAACCGCTCCAACTCGTCCGCCACCTGCAACCGACCAAGTCCCGCTTTGATTGCGATCTCCCACCCACTTGCCGCACTCAGGTAGAGCGTGTTGCCCCCGTCGGCGATGACTCCCCGCGCCTTCCGCGAAAGCCGAGGATCCGCGATCACCCACCACAGGAACACATGCGTGTCCAAGAGGAACTTCATCCCTCAAACTCCCTCAGCACAGACTCCGGGAGCGGAGCCTCGAAGTCAGGGGCGATCGTCATCTTTCCCCGAGCAGTTCCAGGCACGCGTCGGTCCGGTCGCTCCGAGATCGGGACGAGCCGCGCGATCGACCTGCCCGCTCGGGCGATGATCACTTCCTCCCCGCCCTCCACGCGCGCGAGAAGTCGCGAGAGGTGAGTCTTGGCCTCATGCACGTTCACCCGCAGCGTCACGCTGGTCCACCTCCATCAGCAATGGTAGACTAAGTTCTGGACTAAGTCAATCTTCTCCGGCTCGGTCGGACCCACCGGGCAGCACGCAGCAATGGGGTCACAGCAATGGGGTCAGACCTTCATTCTTAGGGTCTTCGCCGCTATACTCGGACCACCATGGCTCGGCCGCTGCGGTTGGAGTACCCAGGCGCGCTGTACCATCTGACCGGCCGCGGGAACGCCCGCGAAGTCATCTCCCACGACGACGCGGATCGCAGGAGCTTTCTCTACACGCTGAGCGACGTGATCGCGCGCCATCGTTGGGTCTGCCACGCGTACTGCCTGATGGAGAACCATTACCACCTCGTCATCGAGACCCCCGAGGGTAGCCTATCCCGGGGGATGCAGCTACTGAATGGGGTGTACACCCAGTGGTTCAACCGCCGACATCAGCGGACCGGCCACCTGTTCCAGGGGCGGTTCAAGGCCATCCTCGTGGAGAGGGAGAGCTACCTACTGGAGCTCGCACGCTACGTCGTCTTGAACCCCGTCCGTGCGGGGATGGTGCAGACGCCTCGTGACTGGCCGTGGAGCAGCTACCTCGCCACCGCCGGCCACGTTGAGCCCCCAGCGTATCTAGTCGTGGACTGGATCCTCTCCCAGTTCGACCCCAACCGAGAACGGGCCACTCAGGCGTACCGGAGATTCGTGCACCTGGGGCGCGGAGTGCGCGTATGGGACGACCTCCAGGCGGGATGGCTGCTGGGGAGCACCTCCTTCGTAGATGGTCTCCGCCCCCGCATCCAGCAGAAGCCCCTTACCCCGGAATACCGTCAGCGTGAGCGGCGCGCGGCTCGACCAAGCCTGGAGGAGTTGTTCGCTGACGCCATCGACAGAGAGACCCGCGACGAGCGGATCCACCAGGCCGTTCGGGTGCATCGCTACACGCTCAGCGAGGTCGGAGCCCATGTGGGACTGCTCTACTCGACCATCAGCACAATCGCCAAGAAGGTAGACGAGAGGAGGAGGCGACCCTAAGAATGAAGGTCTGACCCCGACCGATGACCCCGACCGATTACGATCGATTACTCCCGGCTCGGTCGGGCCCACCGGGCGACACGGATCGCGAGTACGAGGATCAGCGTGCCGGTCACGGCCCCGGCGAGGTTGACGCCCAGGTCGTCCCACGCTGCTGTGCGGCCGGGGACGAGAAGCTGCAGCATCTCCAGGACTGCTCCATACGCGAACGCCCCGGCCACCGCCAGGAGCCTCCGAGTGCGCCTCCCCCATGCCCACCCCAGCAGAGCGGCGAGAACCGCGTAGCCGCCGAAGTGGAGGGACGTCGTCCCCGTGAACGCCAACGCGCCCTCGATCGGCGGTGGGTAGTCACGCCCCAAGCTCATGTACGCGAGGAACCCAATCCAGACGAAGACTAAAACCCAGCGAAGCACCCTCAAGCTGCGGTCTCCCGCCGAGCTGCAGCGCCGGCGCCTGTCCCCGATCAGGTTCTGCGCGTCACCCTGCATCGGGACGGTAGGTGGGGACAAGGCCCCGCAGGGCACTGCGGATTGCGTCCCCATCGTCGTTCCGTGCGGCGGCCACGAGGTCCTCCAGCTTCGCGCGCAGTTCAGGGTCTCCCGGACCAT
>JAGUVP010000083.1 GCA_020062805.1 Candidatus Bipolaricaulis sp. | reverse complement strand
TATAGCCGGGCGGCAGACTGACAGTCCGCAGTTCTTTGACCGCAAGGCGGGCCGGTCCGAATAAAGAGTCGCGGCGGCGTTCAAGCTGGATAAGTTTTATCGTCAGGTCGCCGATGTCCAGGCCGAAGGCGCCGGCGAACGGCTTTCTTAATCCGCTATACTCCCTCCCAGGAGGGACCATGAAGCGAACGACAGCCTTGCTCGTTCTTCTCCTCGGCGTAGCTGGGATCGCGGCTCCCGCGATCACCCCCACGCCCTGGCGGTACGGGGTGTTCTACTGGGTGGGAGAGGTGCCTGAACACCCCGAGGCCTACGTGAACATGGCCACGAACTGGGTGGACCGGGTGTTCGCGTTCTGGGGCTTGACGCCCCTTCCCGGGCCGACCGTGGACTGGCGAAACCCACAGGAGATATCTGCAAACAGCCAAGAGGAGGCGAGGTTGGTCTTGAGCCCGGACTTCTCCCCCGCGGGCGTGGTTGTGCCCGGCCCCGAGGCAGGAACGTTCTGGGCAGTCCCCTCGCTCCTCTTGCGGGAACTGGAGATCAATCCCCTCACGTTGGTCGTGTTCCCCGCGATCGGGGAGTTGCAGACCTCCCTCTGTGCGTTTAACTGGGCTGGAGCGTTCTTCCGCCACCCGCCGTCCTCGGAGAGGCTGGCGCTCCTTGACTCGCCGGTCGCGGCTGTGCTGCGGGAGATCGGGGGACCCGCGATCCTCCTCCCGGTGATCGGAAGACCGCCAATGACGTCGCAGGACTACTTCATGTCCATTCTCGCCCACGAGATCGGCCACTGGGCGACCCTGGTATGGGCCGAGGGCCACGGGCTCGACATGGCAGGGATGACCGGGCTTCTCATTGAGGGCTTGGCCGAGTACACCGAGTTCACCCTCAGCTTCGGTGAGCCCGATCGGCACCGTGCCGCACCCGTGTCGCTTCACCCCGTGGCCGCGGTGTGGGCGCAGCGGGGAGGGGGACTCGCCGACGCGCCCAACGAGCTTATCCACGCCGTGGGGTTGAGCCTTGTGGACTTCCTGGTCCGCAAGCACTACCTCTTCGGGAACGTGCTCCGTCTCCTTCCGAGTTTCTTGGAGGACTGGAACGCGCGCCTGGCTGAATGGGAGGGGGAGTGGAGGGAGTGGCTCCGCGGGGAGGTCCCACCATGGGCCCCTGTGCGCACTCGCCTCCTGGTGGAGAAAGTGTTCTATGTGGCTTCGCTCGTCGAGCCGCTGTTCCCGAATGCGTGGGACGTTGTGCGCGGGACCACCGCCGAGGAAGACGTTGCCTGGTTCTGGGCCTCCATCTCCGGCCCCCCACCCACCCCGACGCCCGACGCCCTGCAGAAACTGCGAGAACGGGAGTGCGTGTTCCGCCTGGCGGCCCAGCGCGAGGGGGTCCCGCCGGAGGTCAGGGAGCAGGCTCAGGAGATCCTCGCGCGCCTCGATCAGCACTGGGAGGCCGGGGACTGGGACGCGTACGCGGCGACCTACCTCGAGGCGGTCCTTACGCAGCTCAAGCCCGCTCAGTCACCCGAAGGGATACCCTAGCGCTGGCAGCGGGGGAAGGCGTACGTGCCCCGTCCGCCGAGGACGGTGCGCTGAATTGGTGTTCCGCACCTCCGGCACGGCTCGCCCGCCCGGCCGTAGACGGAAAGCTCGCACGCGAACGCGCCGATCTCGCCGTTGGGTCCGCGGTAGAGACCGTCGCCCAGCGTGGTGCCGCAGCAGGCGATCGCCTCCTCCAACACCGCGGGGATCGCTTTCCGAAGTCGACCCACCTCCGCCCGGGAGAGGGAGTTCGCCGGTCGGTCGGGCGCGATCCCGGACCGGAACAGGATCTCCGCGGCGTAGATGTTCCCGATCCCGGCGATCTTCTGCTGGTCCATGAGCCAGAGCTTGATCAGCATTCGGCTCTCCTTCACGGCCGGCGGGAGCCAGGACAGGTCCCCCACGGGCTCGGGGCCGAGGCTGTCGGAGAACTCCCGCACGACCTCGGCCGTTCCCAGCCGGCGGGGGTCCACGAGGTGCACGGTTCCGTCGGCGAAGCGCAGCGAAAGCCGAACCCGTCCCGCGGGCTTGCGCTTCGCCCACAGCACCCGGCCGCTCATCCGCAGGTGGAGGACGAGCGTCTGGTCTCCGAGGTCAAACAGGATGTGCTTTCCCCGCCGGGAGAGGGACGCAACGGTAACGGGCAGGGGGAGTGTTCTTTCTATGTCCTGCAGCTTGGGGTCCAGAATCTCAACGGCGACGATTCCCTTTCCCACCACGTGGGGCCGTAGCCCACGGACCATCGTCTCCACCTCAGGGAGCTCGGGCATTCGCTAAGGGGCGCCATCGCGGAGGTAGACGCGTTCTCCGGCGAGGAACGTCAGGTCCACGTACATCTCACGCCACGGTTGACGGGCTGGATCCCCGGACAGGACGACGAGGTCGGCCCTCTTCCCCGGGGCGATTGTCCCCAGTTCCCTCTCGGCGAACGCGGCGCACGCCGCCCCTTCGGTGTAGGCGCGGACCGCGTCGGTCAAGGTGAGCCTCTGCGGCGGGTGGGGCGGGTCGAGGGCGAGGCCGACCCCATACAAGGGCCCCATCGGCATCCCATCGGACCCCAGCGCCAGGGGGATCCCGCGTTCGATGACCCACGCGTGGGGGTCGATCCGCGCATCCCGCTCGCGGCCCAGCCGTTCCTCGTACATCTTCCCGGGGCCAGACCACTGAAGGAAGTTCGGCTGCATCGAGGCCACCAGCCCCAGGCCCCTCACCCGGTCGAGCTGCTCGGCGGTGGGGAGTTCGAGGTGTTCGACCCGGTGCCGGTTGAGGGGGCTGATCCCTGCCTGATGAGCTGCGGAGAGGACCTCTTCGATAGCTTGGTCGCCGATGGCGTGGACCGCGAACTGG
The DNA here is from genome assembly GCA_020062805.1 of Candidatus Bipolaricaulis sp. GTDB lineage: Bacteria > Bipolaricaulota > Bipolaricaulia > Bipolaricaulales > Bipolaricaulaceae > Bipolaricaulis. The sequence continues at coordinate 228 of JAGUVP010000083.1, read as the reverse complement.
AGCCCAGCCTCGCTCGTTTCTCGCCACAGGCGGGCCAACGCCGTTCGCTCGACGAGGAGCTGGCCGTGGCCTGTCCCGTCTCGGTACGGCTCGCCGAGGGCAGCGGTGCGAGCCCCGACTGAACCATCGGCGAACACCTTCACGCCTTGGATCGTGAGGAGGGGGGACCCGAACCCGCGGCCCACCCCGAGTGCGTCCAATGCTGGGAGTTCGTCGGCGGGGAGGTAG
>JAGUVP010000279.1 GCA_020062805.1 Candidatus Bipolaricaulis sp. | reverse complement strand
GTGCTCCCCTCGTGGAGGCTAAGCCTGACCCCCGGCGTTCCCCTCTTCTGGGACAGGGCCACCGCGTGCCCAAGCAGGGCCAGGCCGACGTCCGCTTGATCGGCCGCGGCCTCGGAGACCACGAGTTCTTCGCCGAAGTGATGCTGGGGGAGGAACATGTACCCCACCGCTGTGCCGGCGCGCTCGCACACCCAGAACTCCCCTTCCGTCCCGGTCCCCGCGGCATGCTGCAGGAGGTAGATCCACACTCCCCCCGACCGCACCGCGTGCAGATCGAGTTCGCGCTGGAGGCCCTCGTAGAGGGACGAGAGCTGGGGCAGATCGTCCGAGGTCGCTTCCCGCACACGGAGGCCGTGTTCTTTCGCGGGCAACTGCCGGTGCTCCAGGACGAGCCCTCCCTCCAACGGGAGGATGTAGGTGTAGCCGAACTGGCGGTAGAACCCAGGGATCCCTTGGATGATCGAGAGGTGTGCCCCTCGTTCCCGGACCCGTTCGCGGAAGCACTCCACCATCGCCCGCTGCAGCCCTCTCCCTCGCCAGCCTTCGAGCGTGGCCACCAGCCCCAGTTCGAGCGCGTTGAGATCAACCCCGCTCAGCCGGAGCCGCCATGGAATGCCACACACGGTTGCCACAGCCTTCCCTCGCTCCTCGACCCAGATAACGTCCCGCGGCTCCACGTCCGGGTGGTGCACGGCCAGGTTCCGAAGGAGCGTCCCCACCCCCGGGCCGTGGACAACGGCGTTCACCCCGCACGGTCCGTCGAGCTCCGCCTCGACGCCCAGCGTCCTGAGGACCAGCCCGTCTCCCAGTTCCCTGCGCACCGCTCTCGTATCTTCGTTCAGCATAGGTCTCTATCTCTCACATGTCACTTGTCCAATCGCGTCCGACGAGGGCGACAGTGTAGTGGATTCGGGGCCCGGCTATGCCTGGCCCTCTACCCGGAGGCGTGTACGAATCGGAGGGAAGGCACGTCCGGCACGAATGCACGAGGCAGGATCTGTCCCCGGACTTGGACTGCCGGGCCTTGGATTTGACGGCCGATCCAACGAGATATACGTTACCAGCACGCGCACGTAGTGCACAGCAGATGTCCGACGATATGAGGGAGGCGGCCGTGGCCACGGTCAGGAACGAGGGCGGCAAGGTCTACATCGCGGGTGTACGCAAGGTCTCTTGGGACACAGGCGAGATGTGCGAGTTCGCGTCGTCGCTTCTGTCCGCCATGCTCTGCCTCGGCGAGCCCGCCTCGTACCCCCTGATCATGGGCACATCGGGGGTCGCGTTTCGGTTCACGCTCACCCCCAGTGAGTGCGAGTTCGGCGACTACAGCATCCGCAATGTCGCGCCCGATCCGCATGAGCCGGTCCGCCGGGCGTTCCGGGCGTTGGGGGATGACTGTATCCTGCACAACAAGGGAGCCAAGGCGGAAGATGCGGCGAGGATCATGGCGAGCATCGACCGCGGCGTGCCGGTGCTGGCGTACCCGGTGGTCGGGCCGTCCGACTGCTGCGTCCTCACCGGCTACGACGACCGCGGCGAAGTGCTGCTCGGGTGGAGCACATACCAGAACATCCCCGTCGACCACGACATCCCCCACGACGAGACGGGGTACTTCCGTAAGCCAGGATGGCACGACAACCTTGAAGGGTACGTGCTCATCGGGGCGAAGAAGAGCCGCCCACCGAAGCGGGAGATCTACCTCGATGCGCTGCGATGGGCGGTCCAGCTCATGCGCACGCCGAACATGGGCGCGAAGCGCACCGGGCTTGCCGGGCTCGGGGCGTGGGCCAAGGAAATGACCGAGGACAGGCTCTTCCTGGCAGGCGACGAGGAGGCCCTCGGGATGCGCTACATCAGCACCGCGATCAACATCACGATGCTCAAGGACCACGGATCCGCGGAGCCGTTCCTGCGCCAGGTCGCCCAGGAGCTGCCTGAGGTGGCTGTGGCGGCTGACCTCTACCGCGAGGTGCACCAGCTTCGGGCGAGCATGGACGAGCTGATCCGCGACGACTTTTCCCCCGGGGCGATGGCCGCCATCGCCGACCTGCGCACGCGCCGATCCTTCGCCGACCGGATTCTACAGATCCGGGACAAGGAGGAGGAAGCCGTGGCCTACCTGGATAACATCTGGGGTCAGATCTTGAACTGCATCTGGGGTCAGATCTTGAACTGCAATATGAACCGAGGATGCCATCCCGCCACCTCCGTTGAGATGGTCTTACCACGATCCGGAATCCCCAATCCTTCCGGAGAGCGGCAACCGGGGCGTGCATCGCCTCATAGGCACCTCAGTCGCCAGGGGTGGTCATCGGCCAATATGGCAATGAGAGATCTGACCCCGGACTTTCACCACAAAGTGGGAACTCTACAGTGATGGGCTCCATGCGTGTGTCTCGCGTGCCGCATGGTGCAAGAATCCATGAGCGCGATCAAGCGTCGCCTGCAGCGCTCTGCGCGCCGCGGATCGAGGGTCAGGTCCTGTTCCGTGCACGGCAGAAAGAGCTGTTCTGGACTGGCAACGCTCCCTCGCCTGCACGTGAGGCATCGGCAGCGGAGAATGGGGCTGGCCATGGCCGCCAAGACGGAGCTCGCGGCGCGGGTGCGGGACCTCCCCAAGGCGCCCGGCGTGTACCTGTTCCGGGGTGCCGACGG
>JAGUVP010000249.1 GCA_020062805.1 Candidatus Bipolaricaulis sp. | reverse complement strand
TCGTACGTCCACGTCACCGTCGACCCCACCACCACCACCGGCCCGGTCGGCGTGTCCGCGTCCACCCCGTTCGTCTTCTTCTCGAGCGCCAGCCCCGGCTGGCCGGGAGGAGGACATGCCGGCCCTTGAACCTGATAGTAGCAGTTCGTTGTTCCAGCTTTGACGGCAACCGTGATCTCTCCCGTCGGCCAGTATCCCCGCAGCTTGATCCAGTAGTCTCTGCATTGCGGCGTGCTGAAACCCTGGTCGAACTTCATGCCGAACAAGCCCGTGGTCGGGTCTGTTCCGCAGGAGTAACTATGACTCGCGGCCACTACGTCACTACAGCCCGCGCAACTCGTAGGAAGGCCCATGACCCAGTGGCTGATCGCCGGGCTACCGTTGGAGCACACGCGGTAGCTGAACTTGGTGTCTGTACCATCGAATGTGGCCCCGAGAAAGGTCACCGTGTAGTTGCCGCAAGGGTCGACGACCGCGCCTGAACCCGGAACAACTCCACTCCACACACCCGCCAAGAACAGGAGGAGTGCCCCGACAGCCCACCACGCGCCGTGATCCGACCCCACCCTGCGCAGACTCAACACCTTCGCCATGGTTCCCTCCCTCCCAAGCTTGAGCTTCGGCAGCCTGGCGGCCTTCGGGAGGTCCATGGCTTTGCGCCCCCGGATCGCTCCGGGTTTGCCTTTTCGGCAGATCCGACTCTACTTCTCTGCTAGTTGCCTCAACTCCGGCAATAACGTCCCTGAACAACCAGGGCTCGTCTCACCGTCTCATCCTGTACGCAACCCTTCTCGACGAGGATCTCCCCCACTTTCCGCGACCCGGTGCCCGACTTCTGAACCTCCAGAGCCTCCGCAACATCCTGGGTCGTGACAGCCCGCATGTCCACGAGAATCTCCCCCAAGCGCTTTCCGCGCTCGAAGTGTTCCTCGAGAATGCACATGATCACGGCCGACCGTGACTTCCGGTCTCTCTCCGCCAAACTGTCCACCAGCTCCAGTAGGTACTGGTCCTCGTCGTTGTAGTACAGCGTCACCTGCACGTGTCCGCCCTCCTCGATCACAGTCCACCCGCCCCAATAAAAAACGGGCCCCAGGTCTCTTTCCTCACCTGGCAGCCCGGCCGCCCGTCCTGGGTCCGTTGCTTTGCGCCCCTACGTTCCCGTAGGTTTGCCCTTTTCAGGATTACTTCAAACTGTTTTGCACTATATAACGATGGCGCCCGCCTGTCAAGGGGACGTCTGTCCCTCGTCTACGGAAGGCCCGCGGAGGCTCGGGTCACTCCAGCGCCGGCATCCACCAGCCCTGCCCCGAAGCGTGGGTCGCTGTCGGTCGAGAGGGGAGTAGAGGTTTTGAGAAGAACCTCGATCGCCTCCCGCGCGGTGAGCGAGGGGTTCGCAGAGAGAATCAGGGCAAGGGTTCCGCTCACATGGGGAGCGGCAAATGAGGTTCCGGAGTGTTTGGCGGCGACACCGCCCGGGAGGAGCGATAGCACCTCGTGCCCCGGAGCGGCCAGCGCCACCTCGGGACCCCATGAGCTGAAAGGGGCCAGCCCATCGGCGGAATCCGTGGCGGACACAGCGAGCACGGTGCTGTACTTGCCCGGGTACAGGACTTCCGGCTTCGCCTCGTTTCCAGCGATCCCCACCACGATCACGCCCTTGGAAGCAGCATACCCCAAAGCCTGTTCCACAACCCCCGGCGGGGTACCCTTCGCATACAGGCTGAGGTTGATGATCCGGGCGCCGTTGTCCACCGCGTACCGAATGGCCCTTGCCAGCCCGTCCCAGTCTTTCGTCGTGAACAGCCCCCGCGAGTCAAGGAACCGCACATCCATGATTCGGATATTGGGAGCAACCCCGACCGGCCCTCCCTCCTTAAGCCGTCCCGCGATCAGCCCGGCGACGAACGTTCCGTGCCAGTGCAACGCCGTGCGCCGAAGATGGGTCGGTGTATTGTCTCGGAAATCCCACCCGTAAACATCGTCCACATAGCCATTCCCATCGTCATCGCGGCCGTTTCCCGCGATCTCCCTGGGATTCACCCACAGCACGTCAGCGAGGGCAGGGACTGTCCTATCAACTCCGCTATCGATCACCGCAACGATGATCTCTGGGCTCCCCGTGGTCATCCGCCATGCTTCGGGAGCACGGATGCGTTCCACTCCCCACGGAAGACCGGCTGCATTCAGATCAGGAGAACCTGTTGCACCCGCTGCTCCGGCGATATCCGGGCCATCGCAAGGAGCAGGTACAGCCAGGAAGAGGAAGACCCCCAGGCCGATCCCTGCCCATCGCCACAGCACTCGTTCTCTGCGTTCCATTCGGCAACCCGGCTGTCCTCGTGGGACCCGTGGCTTTGCGTCCCCCCCTTGCGAGAGGTTTGCCTTTGTCGCGGCCCGCTCTGAGCGGTGCAACCTCTTTGCACCTGAATATAGTGGTTTATGGTGGATATGTCAACTTGCTCCGAAAAAAAGTGGAATGGCAAGCCCCTGACAGCACTGAAGAGACAACCACGTTTGGATGGGCGGTGCTCGTGGACTGCATCTGGCTCTCAACGCTCGCCGGGTGCGGTCGTCAGGCCGGCGCTTCTGAGACCGAACGCTGTTGCCGGAGTTTGGGAGCTACGGCGGATTAGACCAAACCTCCGCAGAGATCAGCATGTTGCCCCTGGGGTTTCAAGCCAAGGCGCCTCGCCAGCCAGCGCAGGCAGACTTCCCCAGTCAGATGAACTCATCTGATCTGTCTGCCTTTGTGCGTTCTTGCCGAAGCGACCTGGAAGAGGCGAGCTCAGGAGAAAACTGCGGGAACTTCTGGTGGAGCCGACGGGAGTTGAACCCGTGGCCTCTAGCATGCCATGCTAGCGCTCTCCCAACTGAGCTACGGCCCCGCGCAATTCTCCCCACCCAGGCGGAGGGTGCAACCGCTAGATGTCGAGCGCCACCACCCGGTGCGCGTTCTCGCGGATGAAGTCCCGTCGCCGCGCGACGTCGGTGCCCATGAGGGTGGTGAACACCTCGTCCGCCTCCAGCGCGTCGCGAACCGTTACCTGACGAAGCGTCCGTGCCTCAGGGTTCATCGTCGTCTCCCACAGCTCCCCGGGGTTCATCTCCCCGAGACCCTTGAACCGGCGCACGGTGTACTTGCCGTCCTGCTCAGCTTGATGCGCCTGGAGCTCTTCGTCGGAGTAAAGGTAGACACGGGTCTGCCCGCGCTGGGCGAGATAGAGAGGAGCCTTGGCGATGTACATGTGCCCCCGCTCGATAAGGGGGCGCAGGTTCCGGAAGAAGAACGTGAGGAGCAGCGTGCGGATGTGAGATCCGTCTACGTCCGCATCGGCCATGATGATCACCTTGTGGTAGCGCAGCTCGTCGAGGTTCAGCTGGTCGCGGATCCCGGTCCCGAGGGCGGTGATGATCGCCCGCAGCTCTTGATTGTCGAGAAGTTTGCCCAGCCGCGCCTTCTCCACGTTGAGGACCTTGCCCCGCAGAGGGAGGATGGCCTGAAACGCCCGGTCGCGGCCCTGCTTGGCCGACCCGCCGGCCGAGTCGCCCTCGACGATGAACAGCTC
>JAGUVP010000056.1 GCA_020062805.1 Candidatus Bipolaricaulis sp. | reverse complement strand
TCGCTCTCTGCGCAGGGCTGCGCGCGCTTGCCGAGGAAGGGTGGGTGAGGTGGGACACGGGCCTCGTTCGGTTGACCGAGGACGGTGAGCGGGCCTGCGTGCAACGGGGACTCGCTCCCGCTCCCACGCTCGACTGCCCCCGGTGCGGGGGGCGGGGGGTTGAGACAAGCCTTCTGCGGGACGTTTCCCTCGCGTTCCACCGCGTGGCGGCGGACCGGCCGGATGCAGCGCAGGAGTTCGATCAGGGGTACGTCACCGAGGGAACGACGATCGCCCGTGTCGCCCAGATGTGGCGGCACGGGGACCTCGCGGGGAAGGACGTCCTCGTCGTGGGGGACGACGACCTCGTCTCGGTCGCCGCGGCCCTCACCGGGCTGCCTCAGCGGGTGGCGGTGCTCGACGTTGATCCCCGGATCACGTCGTTCATCGGGAAGGTCGCGAAACGGGAGTCGCTGCGGATCGAAATTCTGTCGCACGATCTCCGCGCGCCCCTGCCGCCCTCACTCGAGAGGGCGTTCGACGCGTTCGCCTGCGATCCCACGGAGAGCCTACCCGGATTTCTCCTGTTTGCTGGGCGGGGGCTGTCTGCCCTCCGCGGTCCCGGGGGCGCGGGGTACCTCGGGCTCACCCATGCGGAGGCGTCGCTTTCCAAGTGGCATGCGATCCAACGGCAACTCGTCACGTGGGGTGCGGTGATCACCGACCTCCGCGACGGTTTTCACGCCTACGTGAACTGGCCGTACGTGGAGACGATGCGCGGGTGGGAGCACCTTCCGGTGCGCCGCGTTCCGGGGAGGCGCGAGCCGTGGTACAGGTCCGCGCTGGTACGGGTCGAGCTCGTCACGGAGGCAGGGGTCGATCTCGGCGCGGTCGAGGGCGATATCTTCCTTGACGACGAGGCGTCAACGACCTGAAGCGGGACAGAGGGTTCTTATCGTTCCATCTGCATCGCTCGGGGAACGCGGTAACAGTTCACCGGCGTTTGCCCTATAATGCCCCCTGACGATGGCACGCCAGAAAGGGCAAGCAAGCGAAACGAGGGAACGCGAGCCGGGAATGGGGATGGCTCCCATCATCCCCCGCCGGGTGTTTTTCACCCGTGGCGTAGGACGCCATAAGGAGGAGTTACGCTCGTTTGAGCTTGCCCTCCGTGATGCGGGGATCGAGAAGCTGAACCTGGTCCACGTGTCGAGCATCCTTCCCCCAGCGTGCAAGGTGGTGTCCCGCACCGAGGGTCTGAAGTCCCTTGCGCCCGGGCAGGTCGTGTTCTGTGTTTTCTCCCGCTGCGCGTCGAGCGAGCCTCATCGTCTGATTGCCGCGTCTGTGGGGTGCGCCATTCCCGCGGACCGCGCCGCGTACGGCTACCTGTCCGAGTACACCTCGTTCGGGAAGAAGGAGAAGCAGGCGGGGGATCACGCCGAGGACCTCGCCGCCTCGATGCTCGCCTCGACCCTCGGGATCGAGTTCGATGACGAACTCGTGTGGGACGCGAAGAAGGAGATCTGGAAGATCTCCGGGAAGATCGTGCGCACGATGAACATCACCCAGTCGGCGGTCGTGGACAGCAGGGGCTACACCACGGTTGTCGCCGCTGCGGTCTTCCTTCCGTAAGACCATGGCTCGGGGACAGGAGAAGCGGCGGTACCTCAAGTCGCCGGTCGAGCAGCTCGACCCGACCGCGTTCGATGCGGTTCCCCTCCTCGAGGCGATGGGGAAGACGGCGTTTCAGGCGCGGAACCTTGCCCGGGCGGCCGAGATCTACGATCGGATGCTCTCCGATCGCGACTGCACGATCATCCTCTGTCTCGCGGGGTCCCTCGTCAGCGCTGGCCTCGGGCGAACGATCGCCACCCTTCTCGAGCAGAACATGGCCGATGCCGTCGTGGCTACCGGGGCGAACATCGTGGACCAGGACTTCTTCGAGGCCCTTGGCTACCACCACTACATTGGGAATCCTGATGCGGACGACAACGTCCTCCGAGAGCTGCACATCGATCGCATCTACGACACGTTCATCGACGAAGACGAGCTGCGGATTTGCGATCACACCACGGCGGAGATCGCGGAGGATTTGCCGCCGCGGGCGTACTCGTCGCGGGAGTTCATCGGAGAGATGGGGAAGTGGCTCGTGGCGCGGGACAAGGGCCACGGCTCGATCACCCGTGTCGCCTACGAGAAGAGGATTCCGATCTTCTGTCCGGCCTTCTCCGACTCCAGCGCCGGGTTCGGCCTCGTCTACCATCAATGGCACAGGCCGGAGGAGCACGTGGCCATTGATTCGGTGAAGGACTTTCTCGAGCTGACGAAGATCAAGGTTGCTTCGCGGGAGACGGGCTTGGTCATGATCGGGGGCGGAGTCCCCAAGAATTTCGCCCAGGACATCGTCGTTGCCGCGGACATCCTGGGGATGGACGCCCCGATGCACCGCTACGCGGTTCAGATCACCGTGGCGGATGTGCGCGATGGGGGGTTGTCCAGCTCGACCCTCAAGGAGGCGAGCTCGTGGGGCAAGGTCGCCCAGGGTCTCGAGCAGATGGTGTTCGCTGAGGCGACCCTCGCGTTGCCCCTCCTCGTGAGCTACGTCTACCATAAGGGAGCGTGGAAGGACCGTGCCGCCAAGCGGTTGAGCGACACGCTCACCGCGGTTCCCACTTGCCGATAGGGTCGTCACCCGTTGAGGGCGCCGCTCCCTCCACTACAATCCGCCGCGTGGCGCGAACCTCTGTCTCGCGACGGGCTGTGTCCGCCAGCAGGTGTGCGGGCGATTGTCTTCATCTCGACCAACGTCGCAGGGGGGTGAACGATGCGTGGACTGGGAAGGCAACTCGTGGTCGAACTGTGGGGTTGCAGCGGGGCCACGGACGATGCGGAGGAGATCCGCCGGGCTCTCCTTCGGGCGGTGGAGCGGGCGGGGGCAACGGTGGTCGAGGTCTACGTCCACCCGTTCAAGCCCCACGGGGTATCGGGGATGGCGATGCTTGCCGAATCCCACATCTCGGTGCACACCTGGCCTGAGACGGGGTACGTCGCGTTGGACGTGTTCACGTGCGGAGAGGCCGTGGTTCCGGAAGGAGCGGTGGAAGAGCTGTGCGATCTGTTCCGCCCTCAGCACACGAGCGTGGTCGAGATCACGCGGGGGATCCAACGGTGAGGGCGGAGTGGCTTTCGGAGGAGCAAGCACCGGGAGTCCGGTTTTCGCTCGCGATCGAAGAGCACCTCCTTCGGAACCGTACCGCGTACCAGGAGATCGAGCTCGTCCGGACGCGGGCGCTGGGCCGAGTCCTCGCCCTCGACGGCCGGATCATGCTCACGGAACGGGATGAGGCGTTCTACCACGAGATGCTCGTTCACCCCGCGCTGCTGGCTCATGCGTGTCCGCAGCGGGTACTCATCGTGGGCGGCGGCGACGGGGGCGCGGCGCGCACCGCGCTTGACCACCCCTCGGTCCGGGAGGTAACGCTTGCCGAGATCGACCGCGAGGTGATCGCGGCAGCGCGCACGCACCTTGCATCGGTCCACCGCGGGGCACTCGATGATCCCCGCGTGCGGGTTGAGATCGTCCCTGCTGAGGCGTTCCTCCCCCTGTGCCGCGAGGCGTTCGATGCGATCGTGGTGGATTCCACCGACCCGGTGGGTCCTGGCCAGCCTCTCTTCGAGCATGCGTTCCTGGTCTCGTGCCGGAGGGCGTTGCGGCCGGGAGGGGCGATCGCGCTCCAGGCCGGCTCTCCGTTCTACCACCCTCGCGTCTTGAGGGGCCTCGTCGCCGATCTGCAGCGGACATTCACCTGCGTCCACCCGTACTTGGGGTTCGTTCCCAGCTATCCGTCGGGCCTGTGGGCGTACGTTCTCGCGGGAGACGAAGATCTCGTGCTGGATAAAGAAACCCTCTGGGAGCGGTTTACGTCCCGGGGGCTGACTGCGCGGTACTACACTCCGCAGCTCGGTGGTGCAGCGTTTGCTCTCCCCCGGTTTGTGGAAGAGCTGTTGGAAAAGGAGGAGCGATGATCGGACCGTTGAGGTTCCTTGGGCTGAACACTCCGTTCGCGGAGGCACGGGTGGCGTTGTTGGGGGTGCCACTCGAGCGCACTGTGTCGTACCGCGGCGGACCCGCCCAGGCCCCCACCGCGATTCGATCCGCATCGGACTCGATCGAGCTCTATTCCCGGATTTTCGAGAGGGACCTTGCCCAGATCGGGGTGTGCGACCTGGGCGACGTGGATTCCCACCTCCCGATGGAGGAAATGCTCCGTCTGGAAGAGCGGGAGGTGGGACGGGTCCTTCGCGAGGGGAAGGGAATCGTCGTCCTCGGGGGCGAGCATACTGTTGCCCTGCCCGCGATCCGTGCTGCGGCCGGCATCGGAGCGATCCAGGTGGTGGCCCTCGATGCCCACACGGATCTCCGGGAGGAGTACGGCGGAGAGAGGATTGCTCACGCCACGGTCCTGCGCCGGGCGTCCGAGGTTGCTCAGCGACTCGTGATCGTGGGAGCGCGGTCGTTTTTCGGGGCCGAGGCCGGTGAACCGGTGTTCGCCGAGCCGGCGGAACTCGTGACGAGGTTGGACCCGGAGATTCCGGTCTGGCTGACCCTCGATCTTGACGCCCTCGACCCGTCGGTGTGCCCTGGAGTAACCAACCCCGAGCCCGGGGGGCTCAGCTACGGGGCGACGATCGAGATCTTCCGATCCTTGATGCGATTCCCGGTGGTGGGGATGGACCTCGTCGAGCTTGCCCCGCCGTTCGACCCATCGGGCGTGTCCGCGATCACCGCGGCCAAGCTCGTCTTGGAGGCAGTTGCTGCGTTCTGGGGCAGGTAGGCGCTCACGCTGCGGAGCGACCAGGATGGGGAGAGAGACGGGCGAGAAAGCCCACGACTTCGGCGGAGGTGGGGAGCGAAGCGGGTCCACTGCTGCTGCGGGTGGCGGAAAGAGCGATTGCTGCTGTCGCAAACCCGACTGCTTCGTACAGCCCCCGTCCGGCGGCGAGCCGCGCGGCCAAAGCCGCGCTGAACCCGTCCACGGTTGAGCTTGGGTCGGCCGCAGGCTGGCCGTGGCCGGGGAACCGGGTGACTCCACCCTTCTCGACGAGGTATGTTCCGTCCGCCCCGGCGACGACCACGACGTTCCGCGCTCCGCGGTCGAGGAACATCTGACTTGCCCGGGTAGCGTCGTCGAGCCCACCGCTCGACGGCCCGGCTTGGAGGAACTCGTCTCGGGTCCCGACAAGGTAATCCACGCCCTCCCAGGGAAACGCGGAGTCGCGGAGCAGCGGATGGCTGGCGACAACGGAACAGGAAGAGGACAGGCCGCCGAGCAGAGCCCGCAGGGCGAGAACCGGGAGGGCGAGATCGAGGAGCACTGCGTCCGCTTCCCGAATCCGGGGGAGGTGTCGTTCGACGTACGCCTCGTCCAGCTTCTCATTCGCCCCTGAAGCATGGGCAGCAAGGTAGTTTCGGTTGGGCCCGACGAGGACGAGCGACGCGCCGGTGGGCGCATCCTGCGCCTTCGCGACACCTTCTGTGTGAATCCGTTCCTCGGTCAACAGGGCGAGGATCTCGCTGCCGAACGGATCGAGTCCCACGCATCCGTACACGGCGACGTCGCCTTCCAGCCGGGCCGCGGCG
>JAGUVP010000053.1 GCA_020062805.1 Candidatus Bipolaricaulis sp. | reverse complement strand
GCCCGTCGATGAAGGTCCCCTGGCCCCGCAGCAGCGGGTCGTCCTCACGGCGCAACACCTGCGGTCCCGTCGCGCTCATGGCGCACCATCCTCTCCCTGCCGGGTCGAAACCGCAGCAGGTTCGCAGGCGGCAAACGGCCGCGCAACAAAGGGTCCTTCGCCGTCCCGCAGCGTGAGACGCAAGCCAACCAAGCAATTGCTTCGGACCGATCACCCCCGTACGATCGCCCGACGTTGACGTTTCCAGGGAGGAAGCACGTGGGGGCACGGACCGGCGCCGAGTACTTGAAGGGGCTCCAGGAGAGCACCCGGGAGATCTGGCTGGGAGGTGAGAGCGTCACCGACGTGGTGAACCACCCGCAGTTCCGGCAGACCGCCCAGGCCATGGCGCACTGGTACGACCTGCAGTTCGCCCACCCCGACCAGCTCCTCATCAAGGACGAGGAGACCGGCGAGCCGATCAACATCAGCCACATGATCCCGCACTCCCGCGAGGATCTGGTCAAGCGCGGCGAGGGCCTGCGGCTCATCAGCGAGCAGTCGATCGGCATCATGGGCCGCACGCCCGACTACATGAACGTCACCTTCGCCGGCTTCGCCGGCAACCCGAGCGACTGGCGTGGCCCTTCCGGCAGCAACGAGCAGGGCGCCCGGAACATGATGGACTGGCAGAAGCGCCTGCGCCGCAACGACATCTCCACCACCCACACGATCGTGCACCCGGTGGTCGACAAGGAGAAGGACAGCGACTTCGCCAACAACCCGGTGCCGCTGCACAAGGTGGGCGAGACCAAGGACTCGATCATCGTGCGCGGCGCCCGCCTGCTGGCCACGTTGGCGCCCTTCGCCGACGAGCAGACCGTCTACCCGGGCCACCCGCTGCCCCCGGGTGCCCCGACGAGCTACGCGGTGTCCTTCACGGTGCGGATGGACGCCCCCGGGCTCATCTTCCTGTGCCGCGACTCCGGCGCCCGGCCCGACGCCAACCCGCTCGACGCGCCGTTCTCCACCCGCTTCGACGAGCAGGATGCCTACTGCATCTTCGACGACGTGGAGATCCCCAAGGAGAACGTGTGGATCGACGGCCAGGTCGAGGTCTACAACACGGTCATGATGCCCAGCTCGTGGTGGCCGAACATCATGCAGCAGACCACCATCCGGGCCCTGACCAAGCTCGAGTTCGCCTACGCGCTGGCGTCGAGGATGGCGGAGATCGTCAACGACAACCGTGAGGGCACCGTCGACAAGCTGGGCGAGATCCTCTCCTACGTCGACGCCACCCGCAACGCGCTGGACGCGGCGGTGGCCAACGCCAAGGCGTGGCCGGACGGCAACTGGTTCCCCAACCCGCGCAACCTCACCTGCATGCGCGCCCTGCTGGCCACGTGGATGCCGCGGGTCAACGACATCCTCAAGGACATCGGCAGCCACAACCTGCTGGCCACCGCCAGCCGGGGCCAGCTCGACGACGCCCGCCTGCGGCCGCTCATCGAGAAGTTCCTGCCCGGTGCCAACGGCATCAGCGCCGAGGAGCGGTCGCTCATCTACCGCATGGCGTGGGACTTCGTCGGCTCCGCCCTCGGCGCCCGCAACGAGCTCTACGAGAAGAACTACCTCGCCTCCGTGCACACCAACCGGATGGCCGCCCACATGTTCTACTCGCACGAGCAGCGCAAGCTGGGCGATCAGCTGGTGGCCAACATGCTCGCCGATGCCAAGGCCCGCGCCGCCGCGCTGCACTGAACCCGCTGAACCCCCCGACGCGGACACCGCCGGAGCCGACAGGTTCCGGCGGTGCGTCGTTTTCCGGGACGTTGCGCTGGCCATACCATGCGGTCTGGTATGGCTGGGTCTGGTGCGGTGCCGCTCAGGCGGGGTAGTCCGGCTCGCCCTCCCAGATGGAGTCGCCCAGGGTGATGGCGATGTGCACGGCCGAGGTGCCCTCGCGGGCGCCGTGGCGGTGCTTGGTGCCGGGTTGCACGTGCACGATGTCGCCCGCCTCGGTCTCGAGCAGCGGACCGTCGAGCTCCTCGACCATGCCCTTGCCCTCGACGAAGTAGAGCACCTGGCTGCCCACGTGCAGGTGCCAGTGGGTGCGGCCGCCGTCGTGGAAGTGGACCCGGTTCTGGCGCACGCCGTACTGCTGGTCCTCGAGGATGGCCTCCATCTCCACATGGCCGTCGAAGTTGGCCGCCGGGGCCTTGCGCCGGGTGCCGCCCTTGCGTTCGAT
>JAGUVP010000306.1 GCA_020062805.1 Candidatus Bipolaricaulis sp. | reverse complement strand
TGGCGAAGGTCGTGGACGAGCCGCGGGTGGGAGCCGGCGATCTCGTCCGCGTCGCCTCAGAGGCGCTGGGCGGAAAAGGAGGAGGCCGGCCCACGTTCGCTCAGGGAGGCGGGCCCAATGTTCAAGCCCTGCCTCAGGCGATCGAGCGGGCGATCGCCCACGCTGAATCCAAGCTCAGAGAAGCCTAACCGGCATGCACACGTAGATGAACCCCTCGTCGCCGGGGGCGATCTCCCCGGCAGGCTCGATGAGGCCCGCCCGCTCCGGGGCCGATAGCCACAGAGCCACCTGATCCGACTCCATCCTCCGCAGGGCGTCAATGAGGTACTCGGCCCGGAACGCGATCTCCACTCCCTTGGTCGGCGTCTTGAGGAGCTTGACGGACTCCCGCCCCTGTCCCTTGTCCTTCGACGCCGAGGTCATCTCGAGTTCGGGCCCCGCCACCTTCAGGTTCACCGCTCCCGACTCCTCCGCAGCGGTGATCTCCAACCGCCGCAGGGTATCGAGGAGTTCGGACCGTGAGGAGAACAAGCCAATCTCGCTATCCTTGGGCACGACCCGTTCGAAGTCGGGGAACTGCTCTTGGATCGTCCGGCAAGAGAAGAACACCGGTCCAGCGGCGAAGTGAAGCTGGCCCCCATCCGTGAACACGGCGACCTCGGGCTCGTTGACCCCTGCCAGAACCCGCGACAGGTCGCCAAGCACAGCCGCGTCCACGAGAAACGAACCCTCGTAGTCGTCGGACAGCCCCTCTACCGGAACCTTCTTGATCGCCAACCGATACCCGTTCGTGGCAGCGAACTTCGCGGCCCCTTCCCGAAGTACGATGTCCACCCCAGTCAGGGCGAGCCGTGTCGTCTCCGATGCCCGCAGGGCAGCGAACGCAGTCTGAGAGATGCCCTGAAGGAGAGCAGAAAGTGGCATCCGCCCCACGGGTTTCTCGGCGGGTCTCGTCCCCTCGGGGAACTCGTCGGAAGGCAGGGTCAGCAGATCGAAGCTCGCCGGACCACAGACCAGTTGGGCCCGTCCATCTTGTTCGCGCAGTTCAATCGTTTCCGCCTCGGGAAGTCGGCCCACAAGCTGGGATACCACCTGCCCCGGCAGAACAACCGTCCCGGCGGCCTTCACCTGGGCTCGAATCCGACAGCGGATGGACCGTTCGAGGTCAGTCGCCGAGAGTTCCACCTCGTCGTTCCCTCCCTGACAGCGAATTCCCCCCAGAATGGGCATCGCCGTCCGTCCCCCCAGCGCGTGGCTAACCGTTCTCACCCCAAACACCAGATCTTCCCGCCGACAGACGATCTCCATGAGCCCTCCTTTAGAAGGAGATCATATCCCAGGACGAGGAAGGTGGGCGAGGATCTCCCCGAGCACGCGCTCTTGGGACAGCGTGCCGTCAATCACGTGAGCCCGCGGTACAGAGCGGATCAGCTCAAGGTACCCTACGCGCACCCTGGTGAAGAACTCGAGACCTTCGCCTTCGAACCGATCTCGCTCCCGGGTTCGCTCGTAGGCCACCGCAGGTGGGAGATCGAGCAGAAACACGTAGTCTGGATCTAGTCCGCCCGTTGCCAGCCCGTTCAGACGCCGGATAAGATCGCGGTCAAGCCCCCGCCCCCACCCTTGGTAGGCAAGCGACGACAACGTGTAACGCGAGCAGAGGACCCACTTTCCATCCCGCAACGCTGGCCGGATGACCTTCTCTACGTGCTCGTGCCGCGCGCCCACGATCAAGAGGAGTTCAGTGAGGGGGTTCATCGGTGAGTCCGGAGCGAGAACAAGCTCCCTCAGCCGTTCCCCGAGAGGAGTCCCCCCGGGCTCCCGGGTGGCCACCAGGGGGACCCCGCGAGCGGACAGCGCGTCCGAAAGCAACCTCAACTGGGTGGACTTGCCCGATGCGTCCGGCCCTTCGAGCACGATGAACAGCGGTTTCACTTCGTCTTCCCTCCCGCAAGGAGGGCCAGGGCGACGAGCCCAGCCCCGACTACGATCGCCGAGTCGGCGATGTTGATCACGGGGAACCCGGGGACCTCCAGGAAGTCGAGCACGTACCCCCAGCGGATCCGGTCCACAAGGTTCCCTGCCGCGCCGCCGAGAAGGAGCGCACTCCCCACTCGGGCCAGGCCCTGCCACCGTCCGAGGACGAGAACCGCTCCGAGAACAGCCACGACGACCGCGGAGACCGCGATGAACGCTCCTGTGTGCTGGGGGAAGAGTCCAAACGCGCCGCCGGGGTTGTGGACCCGCGTCAGACGCACGATGTCCCCAATGAACGGCCGAGAAAAGCCGAGATCCAGGCTCCGGATCGCCCACGCCTTCGTCCCCTGGTCAACCGCAAAGACGGCCGCGGCGAGAAGGACGTGGCGAACGGAGCGCATGACGCGCCAGTCTACCCGGGTTCACGAGATAGGGCAAAGCGTGTGGGTGATTGATCCCTTGCCCCACACCCGGTCCTCTCTTACGCTTCGCTTGCGATGGCCAACCTCTACCTCGCCCTCCTCCACTTCCCCATGCGCAGCCGGGAAGGGGTCATCGTGGCCACCGCCTTGACCTCGATGAATGTGCCGGACATCGCCCGCACCGCCTGCACCTACGGCGTGTCCCGATACTACGTGGTCACCCCGCTCGCCAGCCAACGGCGGATTGCGGAGCGGCTGCGGGAGTTCTGGATGGAAGAGGAAGAGCTCTCCAACCGGCGTGAGGCGGTGTCCCTCGTCGCGGTGCGGGAAGAGCTGGAAGAGTGTTACGAGGAGATCTCCCGCACCGAGGGCCAGCCCCCCCTGGTGTGGGGCACGAGCGCACGGAGCAACCTCCCCTACCTTCGGGTAGAGTGGAACGAAGCGCGGGCCACCCTCCGCAAGAGGCCGGTGCTCCTCCTATTTGGCACAGGAAACGGGATGGCACATGACCTTCTCCAGGCATGCGATGCGCTCCTCCCCCCCGTGCGCAACCGAGGGTACAATTACCTCTCGGTGCGGGCCGCGGTGGCCATCATCTTGGACCGGTTGAAAGGAGAGGAAGAATGACGGGTATGGACGATCTCATCCACGCCCTCGAGGCCGAACACGTGCGGGACGTTCCCGAGTTTCGGCCCGGGGACATTGTGCGTTTCTACGAGAAGGTGTCGGAAGGAGCGCGTGAGCGCCTTCAGCCGTTCGAAGGGGTTGTGCTCAAGATCTCCGGATCGGGCACGCGAACGATGATGACTGTCCGCAAGATCGCAGCGGGAGTGGGTGTAGAACGCACCGTGCCCGTTCACTCGCCGAAGGTGGAGCGCATTGAAGTCGTGAAGCGCAATACGGTGAGCAAGAGCCGCCCGTACTGGCTGCGCCGGGTAAGCCGCATCCACAAGATCGAATGAGTTCCTGGCCGAGACGCCGGCGCAAGAAAGAGAAGAAGCCGCCGTGGATCGTGCGCCTGCTGCGCCGCCGGGGGGTGCGCCTTTCGCCTCGGGCAGAGTGGGCTTTGGGGTGGGCGGAAACGATCGTCGAGGTGGGCCTCATCTTCTGGCTCACCATCACCTTCGTCACCGTCCGAATGACGGTTCCCACCGGCTCGATGAACCCCACGATCGCCCCGGGGGACTCGTTCTTCGTAGACATCCTCACCTACCACTTCCGCGACCCGGTGCCGGGACGGGTGATCGTGTTCTGGCAGCTGGAGGAGTTGCAGGTGACCGCGGTGGAGTCGGGCAGCCCCGCCGCGGTGGCGGGGATTCAATCGGGGGATTGGATCACCCACGTCCAGTACCCCACGATTGGGATCGGCGGGGAGCCCGTTCCCTCCGTCCGCACCGCCAACCGGCGAATCGAGGCCGCCCAGGGGCAGATCCTGCAGTTCATCGTGTTGCGCGAGGCCGTCGGGCACCAAACGCTGTCGGTATCCGTTCCGGGCGACGCGAGGAACCTGGCCTCGCTCGGAATCAAGTACCGATCTCGCCAAGAGCGGTACGTGAAGCGTCTCATCGCCATTGGTGGTCAGACGGTGCAGATCGTGGGCGGCAAGGTCATGGTGGATGGAGCCCCACTCGCTACGGTTGCCGGGCGCACGTACTGGACCCAAGGTTCGGGCATGCAGTACGGCGTTGCCCCCACTTTCGTGCCACGGGGTCACTACTTCGTGCTTGGCGACAACACGATGAACTCCTACGACTCCCGCTACTGGGGGTTCGTGCCTGAAGAAGAGCTGATCGGTGCCCCGTTCTTCCGGGTGTGGCCGCTGGCGCGGTTCGGGCCGATGAACGGGTACTGGTGGTCGTCCCTCTAGGGACCCTTGCGGAACCGTTCCCCGCGCCAGGGGTCACCGATGTCGTGGTAGCCGCGCGCTTCCCAATACCCACGGCGGTGGTCGGGCAGGAACT
>JAGUVP010000013.1 GCA_020062805.1 Candidatus Bipolaricaulis sp. | reverse complement strand
CCGGCGAGAGGGCATCACCCGGGCAAGAGTGACCCAGGTACTGGCAATGCTCCGCCTTGCCCCCGAGATTCAGGAGTACATCCTCGCACTTCCCGACTCCACCGGTCGGTCAACCATTACCGAGCACGCTCTTCGAATGGTCATCCGGATGGCTGACTTCCAGAGACAGATCGCCGCTCTCCAGGCATGCGCCGACTAATGCAAGATCTCGTGGATGATTCTACGGTTGCGGGGCAACACGTACACGGGCGTGCACTCTCTCGCGCACCTGCTCGTAGATAGGCACTTCCAGTTCTTCCGCAACCTCCAGCGAGACGATCAAGGCATATGGGACGGCGTCGTCCAGATCCCCGGCGTCCGCACGGCAATTCACGCGGATTTCCACTGCGTCCCCATCAACGAATGCCTTCGATTTCTCGCCCTCCAGAATCTCGTGTTGTACCGTGCCGCGCTTCACGGCCGTCCAGTCTGCTTCCTGCCGATCAACCCCGAGGTGGTCATCATCCCCGCGCGCAGCTTCGAACCACAACTGGGCTCTACGCCACTCGTGGCGCCTTGGATTCACGGGAGTCAGCCAGGCGAGAGTGACCGTGAGTCGTCTTCTGCCACGTACCCCGCTCAGTGCCGGAGGCAGCGGCATGCGATGAACATGCATCTGGTCCGCCTCCAATCGCCCACCGCTTAACACAGTGGCGCGTGACGCGGTACACGATTCCGCTCTGGCGATGCGGACGCCTCCGTACCCAAGGACGCGTGTGACATACTCCCTGAACTTCCGACTGTTCTCAGGCGTTCGCAGAACTCGCTCCAGCACGTCGTATGCAGGGCCCCATTCAGCAGTGTGTACCAAGAGCGCTTTCAGCCAGATCGCTTCTGGCACAATGTCAATGATCTCTCCACCGGGCTCGTCCCGAAGACCCTGCAGGACGTCATAAAGCTTGACCGCAGCCCGCGTCACAAGGGCCGTCGCATTGCTGGTCCCTCGGGAGTAGCAGGTAAACGTCAAGTCGCCTGGTCCCGGACCAGGCGCCGCAATACGTTGCCCGGGCGATCGGCTGCTGCGTACCACCGAACAGACCGCCCTGTCGGGCTGCCCGTCCGGTCTCTCGCGATACACGACACGCCCGCCATCGTTCAACACTTCTGGCTTGATCGCCCTTCGAAAGCCCAATCCATGCGCATTGATCGGGCTCGGAAGCCCCTCGTCGGCCAATGGCTGAATGAAGTCACCAGGCAGTGGTTCACCACATCGATCCGTGTGCACGCCTCCGACCGTGAGGCAGTTTACCGACTCCGCAGGTGACAGAAGTCGCCGATTACGTCCGTCAGAGGCGATGAACCTCAGCACAAGTTCTTGCACCTGATCCGGAGTCAGACTGCGAAGGTCATCTCGCCGGACATCCAGGACGACGTCATCCTGCCGGTTCCCCGCGCTCACGACAAAAAGGACGCTGTACTTCCATGACAACCAGTCCAGCAGGCGCGCCAGTGGGCTGAGCATGTCTTCGAACGGACGATCGAGGATTCCAATCGAGAGATTGATCACCCGGACAGACGGCGCCACGGCGGGCTGCTCGCCGTCACCATCATAGATACGCCGAACCGCGCGGTGGAGAAGATCTACGACAAGCTCATTCTCGGACACTGTCTCAGAAGGAGGCAGTCCGAAATCGCGTGCCCGGGGATCGGGACGGAGTATGGGGCGCACATAGAGTTTTCGAACCGGAGCGTCCTCCGAGACCTCTAGATCGCCGTGTAGAATGAGCGACGCCATTCCAGATCCATGCACACGCTCTCTTGCAGAGTACGTCGCCTCAAGATCGTCGGGATCGTCCAGGATGAGAAGTCCTGTTAAGCGCTGATGATTCTGCAGGGGAACACCATCGAGCAACGCTGCCACCGGGACATCGCTTGCCGCTCGCGGCGTCTCTCTCTCCTCCTCAGGCTCAGCTTCCCCCTCGTCAAGGATAGCCGACATCTGACTTGTAGCTCGGAAGAACTGAATCTGCTCGCACTTCACGAGGGCGATTTCCTCCGCTGCCAGAATTCGACGTACCGTAGCTATCGGGAACTCAGCGAGAATCGCGTGGTAGGAAATATCCCCAATCTCCGATACGCGAATCGCACGACCACCTTCCGTTTCAAGAAAGTGGATGACCCGCGATTCGGCAAGTCGCCGCTTCTCTTGGTCCTGGCGGAACCAAAGTTCGATCTCCCCGCGAACGCGCTCCTCTGCGTGCTCGACACGTTCGCGCCAATCATCGAGTATGCCCGTTTCTTCTAGGCGATCCCTGATACCCCATGGTCTGATATCACGGAGCTGTGTGAAGACCTGCTTCCACCTCCCTTTGCCGTGGGGCAGACCCTCTCCTGATTGCCATCTGTGCCAAAGAGACAGCAGCTCGTTGAGTGCTTGGATGTTTGAGAAGAGCAGGTAAAGACGGCGCGAAAGAGGTTTCGCCTCATGCTTCGGATCAAAGAAATCGTCATCCGGTGGAATGTCCTCCTCGTCGACTTCGGCCAGCCACTCCAAGCCGGAGACATTGCGAACTGCCGCCATGAAGTGCGAAACTGAGCCGACGGTTTCGAGGACGAGCACCTCCTCCGGGACTACTCCTGCGGGATCCGTCTGAACCTGAGCGCGCCTCGCCTCAAAGGCCTCTTCAAGAACGCGGAAGCGGGGTCCCAGCCGCTCACCCTGCCTTCCCGTTGGAGGAAAGTGCAACATCGGTGGCGGTGCGGGCCGTTTCGCCCTCTCACCCGGCTCTCCCGGCGGCGGCAACATGAGGAGTGGTCGTTCAGGCATGAAGTCCCTCTTGGATCAGAAGGGGATTACGATCTCACGGAGAATCGCTGCTCCCATTGGGCGAGTCGATCCGTCACGATTCTCTGAAGATCAGCATTCTCCTGTTCCAGCACGTATCGTCGCTGAACGTCCGCCCCGAACTCCTCAAGCTCGCCAAAGCTCATCCCCTTCAACTTGGACGCAAGCGTGCGCGGGGCGTGACCGAGCTTCGTGCCGAGACGCTCTTCCAATCGCCGGAACCACTCTTCGACCTGCGCGGGCTCGGGAGGGGGCAGAAGTAACCTCAACTGGAAGCGCCGCCAGACGGCCCGATCGAGGAGCTCTGGATGGTTCGTGGCAACGACAACAACCACATGACTCGGCAGCGCGTCAACCTGGAGCAGCAGCGAACTTACAACGCGCTTGATTTCGCCCGTTTCATGCTCGTCCCCGCGCTCCTTTCCAACAACATCAAATTCGTCGAAAAAGAGAACGGCTCTGCACGTTCTAACATGGTCGAACAGGCGTGCCAAGCGAACCGCAGTCTCTCCAAGGTAACTAGCGATGACCGCTTCGTACCGAACCACAAAGAGGGGGACCATCAGCTCCGTTGCAATCACCTCTGCGAGCGACGTCTTCCCGTTCCCCGGTGGGCCTGCAAGAAGCACGCGATGGCGCGGCTCGATGTTGTGGGATCGCAAGAGGTCGACGCGATGCTGCTCTTCGATCAATTCTCTGCAGGCTGTGGAGACCACTTCTGGAAGCAACAAGGAGTCAAGTGTCCGTTCCGGGTGGACTTCGTGAAAAGCCGAGCTTGCTCCCGGGGTCGGCTTTGCGAGACCGTTCGATGCAGGCGTATTATTGAGATGGCTTGCAAGACGGTCCGCCAGGACGTGGTGCTGCTTGTTGCGTTCTTCTGCAATCAGCGCTTCCAGGGCCTTGCGAAATAGCTCCCGGTCACCGCTGCTTCCGGCTCGCGCCAGATTGAGTAGTAGATCAGCTCGTGCCATGGATCCTTTGCCTCTCTGCCGTTGTTCGAGGAGGTCTCCCCTCTCTCCTAAATCTCTGGAACTCGAACAGCAGGTCGTTGCGCGGGTCTTCGACTCCGACGGCGCCGTTCAGCGTTCGCAGGGTGGAGAAACCCTGACACGGCGGGCATCCGGCGAAGAGATCGACGTCACCCTTGCGCAGACCGACCCTTCTCTTGAAAGAGCCGCCCGTCCTCTTCAAAACCTGCGTCAAGCCGCCGCAGCCGCTGAAGAGGTCCACCGCGGTCGGACGATGCCTGCCGTTGGACCCCCTACGCACCGTGACTCACCTCGCCTCGCGCCTCCGATTCGTGAACCTTCTGCCGTCCGGCAAAGGCCCCTCCATGGGGTTGTCAGGGGACGGACGGCGATCCGACGCTCGCACCCCGTTCTCTCTCGCTTGTCGGCCGGGCAGTGCCCGTCATCGGAGCACCTCAACCACCTCCGCGATGACGTGGAACTCATCGTCGCGGATGCCTCTCAGGATAATCGGCGCGAAGTCCGGGTTCTCCGGCAGAAGGCAGATCTCGGTGTGCCGCCAGCTACCGGCGCCGTCGCTCTCTTTGTCGCTCTCGTAGCGCTTGACCGTGTAGGCGCCGCCCGTCTCGGGGTCGTCGATGTCGCGGTGCTGAACCAGGACAACCCGCCCCCGGCGGCTCCCTTCGACCGGGCTCTGGAAGAGACACCAGCCGCCGTCGGGAATCCTCGGCTCCATCGAACGGCCCACCACCTGGGCGACGAACATGCCCGGGCGCAACCGGCGCTTCGCGTTGGGTTCAACCCAGCCGTCGGGCTCGACCGCTTGGACGTCGCCGAACGCGCCCGCGGCGGCCTTCAGTGCCAGTAATGGCACGCATGTCCGGTACTTGTCCTCCTCGCGAGGCGCGGCGACACGACGGAATGGCACTTTGGCCTCAACCGGCAGGAACTCCTTGAGCCGCGTGTTCTCGACAAGCTGATTCAACGT
>JAGUVP010000174.1 GCA_020062805.1 Candidatus Bipolaricaulis sp. | reverse complement strand
CCCAGGAGCGCCAGCCGTGGACCGTCGCCAGCGCCCGGTGACGGCCTCTCGATACTCAATGCAAGGGTCGGACAGATCTCCTCGAACAGCACCGGGGACTGCCCGGTCCGCACCCTGATGTAGCTGATGCCGACCGCCTGGTCGTTATATGCGGCGAGGAACGTCGCTTCATTGGCCTGGTTGATGTCGAGAAGTTCTGTGGCCTTCCAGTAGGTGTAGCTGTGGGTGGGCTGACCCGTGTACTCGTCCACGATCAGGTCGTTGATGTCCTGGGCCGTGCTCCATCCAGTCGTATCGGCCGGACTGGTCGGGTTGGCGATCGCGAAGACCCGAGGATTGGAGTCGTCCGCAGCCGTGTACAAGAGCCACCACTTGCCCTGGCGATGGAAGACGTGTGGCGACTCGGCCCGGACGCCGCCGGGATGGCGCGTCGCGTGCAATGGCCGGTCACGGAACCAGTTCGAGAAGTCCCCGTCGGATTCTGCGACACCCACGATCGTCGCGGGCGATGACTGTGTGGAGATCGTGACGAAGTACATCAGCCAGCGCCCGGGAGCACCAGGGTCCGGCATCACGAAGGGATCCCGGAACTGCGCCTTGAAGCCGAAGTCCTCGATCTCGGGGGTTGCCCAGTCCCCGAGCTGGTCGTAGTCGAAGATGGGCGCATCCTGCTGTTCCCAGTGGAACAGATCCGTCGACGTGGCAAGCCCCATGCGCTGATCGCCGAGGTCGTCCACCCCCGTGTAGAACATGTGGTAGGTCAGGCCGCGGCGCACGATGCTCGGCGCCCAGACGTGCTTGCTGTCAAACTTGCCGGAGCGGACGGCGATGGCGGCCGTGTCGCGGGCGGTGTCCGCGAACGCCCACGCCCTCAACAGGATGTCGTTCGTCACCGCGTGACCGATGTTCTTCTCGGTGGAATCAATGCCGCCATGCAGCACGGGGTATCTCTTCGTGTTCTGGTTCTGCCGGATGTAGAAGAGATGAAACACGTAGTTCCCCTCCGGCGTCCAACCGCCGGGGACGAACGCGAAGTCCTTGGGCTGGATGACGCCGGGCCCGACCGTGCCATCCTCGAAGGTCTTCTGGCACGACGATCCCTGGGGGAGCGTGAGAGACAGTTCAGGTATCGGCTCGGCGTCCAGTTCCGCGATGGCGACGTGCCCATCGTTGGCCTCGGCCCGGAGAATACAGGCAGGCACGACCGCAGCGATGGCGGCCGTCGCGGCGATCGTCGTGTCCGTGACCGCGGTGATGTCGAGCGGGAAGTCCCAGGAGCCGTCCATGCCCATCAGGCGCAGGTGGCTTGTGGCGTCGAGCCCCGCCCCCACGACCTGGAGATCGTAGGCGGTGGACTGATGCACCGTTTCCGTCCGCAGGATCACCGGCGGAAGCGCCGTTTCGACTCCACCGTTGAAGGTCACGACCGGCGACCGCAGCACGCGCCTCGATTCAGGATCTGTCGGGTCGAGCGCCACGGCCTTGAGCGTGCCGCGACCCGACGCCGGCACATCGAAGACATACCAGGCTGTGGCGGCAGGAGCGCTGTCGGACGAGCAGAACTGGGCGGTGAGGCGGTGTGCGCTGAGTTCTGCCCACCCCGCGGCGTTCACGCAGGTCGAGATCCTTGCGATGTCCAACCCGCACGGCTGCAGGACCGGGAAGATCTCGCAACTGTCCGCGACCCAGACCAGCCGCCACTCGGGAGGCAGGTGGCCGAGCGACGGATCGGCCTGGACAACCAGCGTGCAGCGGGTGGCCGAGGTGAACGTCAGCTCGGTGGCGCCGGAGGCCCATCGCAGGTCGAGGCCAGACGAAGGGCGAGGGACGAGCATCAGCAGGAGGAGAAGAGGATACCGGCGAGCGCGGACCATGAGCACGACCTCCCGGGCGTGACGCACCCTGCGGCGGCTGGGGAAGGGGAGCGATGATCTCGATCGAGGCTGCGGCGGGACGCCGCGGCGCTCCGGGGGACTTGTGGGCAAGAGTAGGTGCCCTCCGGGGGGGGGCATCAACCGGGAATCCGCTCCACGGGGCCATGTCGTCCCACTCGGGTAACCGT
>JAGUVP010000093.1 GCA_020062805.1 Candidatus Bipolaricaulis sp. | reverse complement strand
GCAGCACATCGCCCGCCTTGAGCGCCATCGTGCGCAGCCGGGCGAGCGACCTCCGCCCCTGACGGGATACGGCGAGGAGGTTGATCCCGTACCGGGTGCGAAGGAGAAGATCCCGGGCCGAGCGGCCCTCCAGGCCTGAATCGGGGAGGACCGCGTACTCCACGAGCACGATCTCCTCCGCTGAAGCCGTTTTCTCGTCTCCTTCCGTGCTCCCCTCCTTGGCGGCCTTCGCGCTGCCCGGTACCGGTGCTGTCGCTCCTTTCTCGGCTTCGTCCCGCTTCGCTTCCTCGAGTTTCAGGCCGAGGCTGGCCAGCACGTTTGCCAGGGCTTCCGCCTGGGCCTCGATGAGCAGGATGTCCCCCGCGCGGACGATCCACCGCCGGTTGGGGGCGGTGACGCGCACCCCGTTCCGCACGAAGCTGACGATCTGGGCGTCCGCCTCCTCCAGGACTTCCTCCACCTGGCGCAGCGTCATGCCCGCGATCTTGCTCCCCTCCTCCACGCGGGCTTCGGTGAGGTAGGCCGCGAGGTCGAACCCCTCGGAGGCGGCCCCCTTGCGTGCCGGGACGAGCCGCCACCCCACGAGCGCGATGAAGAGCACTCCCGCTCCCGCCACCGCCAACCCGACCGGGGCGAAGTCGAACATCGCGAACCCGCCGGCGCCGCTTTGGGCACGGAACGCGGACACGATGAGATTGGGCGGGGTTCCGATGAGGGTCGTCATCCCGCCGAGGATTGAGCCGAATGCGAGCGGCATCAGCACCCGTCCCGGAGAGATCCCCTGCCGGGTTGCGATCTGGAGGGAGACGGGTATGAGGAGGGCGAGCGCGCCCACGTTGTTCATCACGCTCGACAGGAGCGCAGCCAGCCCGGTCAGGGCACCGATCATCAGCGTGGGACCGACCTTGAGCTTGAGGATGCGCCGGGTGAGAACGTCCACTGCGCCCGAGGACTGAAGGCTACTGCTGAGGACGAGCACGCAGGCCACCGTGATCACCGCCGGGTGACCGAACCCGGCGAAGGCATCCCCCGCCGGCACCACGCCCACGAGGACACAGGCGAGGAGGGCTCCCAGGGCGACCATGTCGTGGCGCCAGCGGCCCCACAGGAACCCGCCCAGGGTGGCGGCCAGGATGCTCATGATGAGGATCTGGTGACCGGTCATCGTCTGCTCCTCCTTTGCACGGGGACAGCCGATTGTAGCAACTGGACTGCGCAGAGGCCGGAGCGGTCCGACACGCCGGAGCTACCGCGCGGAGGTCGCAGCGTCTTCGCGCACGAACCGCTTGAACTTCCGGTTGTCCGGGAGGAGCGGGATTTTCTCGAATCGAACCCGCACCGGCGCAGCGATCCCGAACGCGGAGAGCTCCGTCCGGAACCTCTGCACGAGGGCAGCCTCTACCGCAGCCTGGTCGCTTTCCCCCGTTGTCTCCACGGTGACGTCCAGATCGCCGGCGCCGTGTTGCTCCACCCGGTATTCGCGGATCGCGTCGCTCGAGGTGATGATCCAGCGGCTGATGAGGTCCGGGAACACGGGGCGTATCGTCCCGTCGGGCGCTCGGAACACGAACACGTCGTCGTTCCGCCCGATCACCTTGGCGATCGACCGGAAGCGGCTTCCGCAGGGACAGGGCCCGCCCAGCTCCACGAAGTCGTTCATCTCGTACCGGATCAGCGGCTGCACGGTGTTCAGAAGGTTCGTGATGATCATCCGCCGCGCCGTCTTCTCCGGCTCCGTGACTGGATCTCCGCCCTCGTCGAACAGCTCGACGTACACAAGGTCCTCGTTGAGGTGGAGGGTCCCGCGGCGGCAGGCGCTCCCGATCGGACCCTCGCTCGCCTGGTAGATCTCGACCACCGGGCACCCGAACGCCCGCTGGAGCCGCTCCTTTTCTTCCCGTTCCAGGACCTCAGCGTAGGACACGACGCGCTTCGGCTTGACGCGGATCTTCCCGATGTGCGGGAGGAGGACCCGCAGAAGCGACGGCGGGGCCATGAGGACGTTGATCCGGTCCGCGTTCATCCGCTCCACGATCTCTGTTGGGTCGGTCATCGTGCTTAGGTAGGTCAGGGAGATGAGCGGCGCGCGGATGTCCGCGAACCCCTGGCTGAACACGCGGAGAAGGAACAGGATCCGGAACGGAAGCAGACGGAGCGGGATCCCTCCCCGGGCGAGAAACACCGCGGGCAGCCGTTCTGTCAGGGACTTGGGTGTGACGTAGATCCCCTTCGCTCCGCTCGTCCCACTCGACAGCCCCACCACGTACTCCCCCGCGTAGTAGCCGAGGTAGTCCCGGGCGAGTTCCTTCTCCACCGCGTACGTGACCAGCTCATCTTTCTTCAGGCCCGCCGTGTTGAGGCGGTCGAAGTTCTCCATCATCGCCGCCTTGTGGATCGTGGGGAGCTTGGCGAACTCGGCGAGCGACCGGACCTCGCGATCGCGGTAGCGGTCCTGGTAGAACGGGCTCTTCTCCCGCACGACCGCGAGGAGCGCTTCGACCGCCCGCCACTGGTGCTGATGGATGTTCTCCCTGGTGTACCCGTAGAACCGCCGCTGGAGGGCCACGTAGTCGGCGAGGGAGCGGAAGGGGTTCATCGGTGGGGTGCCCGGAGCTTCGTTCGCTTCGCCGATCCACCGACGGGT
The DNA here is from genome assembly GCA_020062805.1 of Candidatus Bipolaricaulis sp. Taxonomy (GTDB): domain Bacteria; phylum Bipolaricaulota; class Bipolaricaulia; order Bipolaricaulales; family Bipolaricaulaceae; genus Bipolaricaulis. The sequence goes on along the minus strand of JAGUVP010000093.1, from coordinate 6,055 downwards.
TCCATGATCCAGCAGTAGAAGCGTTCGAGGCCGTACCGGTAGCCCGTGCGCTCCCATAGGACGAGGAGGAGTCCCCACCCCACCGCGAACAACAGGCCCGCCAGGAGGGCGGGGTACATGCCGAGGTAGAACCCCGGCCACATCGCCCGCACGAGCCGGAAGACGCCCGCTGCGACCACGCTCTCCACGAAGTACACGGACAAGCTGACCGTGCCCAGTCGGAGGAAGAACCGGGTGATGATGCTCGGATGCCGGTCTGTGTCCGTTCGTAGGTCGAACACCCGCACGGTGAGAGCCAGCAGAAGAAGGAACAGCCCCACCTGGAACACTATGATCGCGTACCACTGGAGGTCGATCGCCCGTTGCAGCATCGTATCGGGGAGGAGGACGTACAGGGCGAGGCCAGCAATAAGGAACAGCGTTCCCACCGGCACCACCCTTCGCACCGCTCGTGCTCCGTCACGCATGAACCGCAGTCCGGCCCAGACCCCGAACAGGCCAAACGCGAGGTAGGGAAGGAGAGGGTTGTTCTTGTTCACGAGCCAGTTCAGCCCGAGGGCGACGAGGCGGTTCCTCCCGTCCACCGCGTTCAGATAGGTTTCGTAGAGCGGGATGCGGAGGAACGAGAGGATTAACACCCCCACGGCCGCGCCGAGGGCGATCGCGGGCGGAACGCCCTTGCGGAGCCTCCAGACGAGCGACAGGAACAGCCCGACGAAGATCGCGTTCGATCCGATCATGACCAGGCTGTCCACGTACAGCAGCCGCTCCGCGCTGAACCCCGGGAAGCGGCCTGTCCTGATGAGCTCGACGAGCACGCTATTGTCGAACGATCGGCTCTCGAAGTCGACGAGGCCGGGGCCGGTGAACACGAAGTAGGCGTAGGCCACGGCGAGCACGAACAGGCCAGCCACAACCCGCGACAGCAGGACCCTACGCCTGCGCTCTTCGTGCGCGAGCCGCTGCGAAATGCGTACCGTGTGGGCGAACCCGCTGATCATGGCGAACAGCCCGGCGAACATGAGCAGGAACCCGATGACGGTGATCGCGAGCGGTGGGTTCTCGAAGTCGATCTCCCACACCCCGTCGAAGTGGTAGAACGCCGTGTGCATGAGGAGAACGGCGAAGATGCCAATCCCGCGTATGACGTCCAGCCCTCGGTAGTCCTTGATCATCGGATGCTCCTCGGAATGACCCTTGGCTGGCCAGACTACTGCCTACACGATCCGCGAGGCAAGTAGATCTCACCCCCCAGGCTCAGGCCAGCGGCTCGTCCGCCCTCAGCTGCTCATAGGCAGTCCGAATCTGCGCGGCGATGCGATCGAGCTCCTCCCGTGGCGGTTTCGCGTTCCAGTCCGCGATCAGCTTGAACGGATCGCCCCGGTACCGTGGGAAGACGTGCAGGTGGACGTGAAACACCTCCTGGAACGCGGCCTCGCCGTCAGCGAGGAACAGGTTCACCCCCTCGCATTTCACCCCCGAACGGCGGAGGGCAGCGGCGGTGCGCTGGGCAATCGTCCACAGGTGGCGGCCCGTCGCCTCATCAAGGTCAGCGAGCGAGGCCACGTGGCGCTTGGGGATGACCATCGCGTGGCCCGGGTTCACGGGTCCGATCGTGAGCAATCCCAGCACGCGGTCGTCTTCGTAGAACGCGCTCACCGGGCACTCCCCCGCCACGATCCGACAGAACACGCAGTCGTTCACGGACCACCTCCCCTGACGACGGCTCTGGCCAGACCCGTCCTCTGAAGTCCGGAGCATACTATCCAGGGCAGAGACTCGGGGCTACTCTGCAACTGGGCTATCTGCGCGGCCGGCTGGAACGCATCTGCCCCTGCGATACCATGAGTCCATGGACCAGTTGTCGCGAGAAGACCTGAGGGACCTTGTGGAAGGAGCATCCCCCCACTGCGTGTCGCTCTTCTTGCCCACGGGCCGCGCAGGGCCGGCTGCTCGCGAGGGAGGGATCCGTCTCAAGAACCTCCTTCGCCAAGCGGAGGAACGGCTCGTGGCGCTCGGGATGAGGGCCCCCGAGGCCCAGGAGCTTCTCACGCCGGCGTGGAACCTCGTCGGGGATAGCCTCTTCTGGTCGTATCAGAGCGATGGGCTAGCTATCTTCGTGGCCCCAAGCGAGCTGCGCAAGTGGCGTCTGCCTTTGCGGTTCGAGGAGCTGGTGGTGGTAGCCGGGCGATTCCATGTGAAACCGCTCCTCCCTCTGTTCACCGGCGATGGCCGGTTCGAGGTGCTGGCCCTGAGCCAGAATCAGGTCCGCCTGCTGTTGGGGACGCGGCACAGCGTGACTGAGATCCCCGTAGAGGAAGTGCCCACGGCCCTCGCCGACATCATGCGTGCGGATCTCGTTCAGAAGCACCTCCAGTTCCGCACCGCGGCGGCCAGCGGGCCGGGGAAGCAAGCGGTGGCGTACCATGGCCATGGTGGGGCCGATGCCGGGCGCAAGGACGACATCCTGCGGTTCTTCCGCCGGCTCGACGACGGCCTGAAGGCGTACCTCACATCGGAACCCGTTCCCCTTGTGCTGGCAGGAGTGGACTACCTCCTTCCGTTGTACCGCGAGGCGAGCTCCTACGCGCACTTGGTGGACGAAGGGGTCACGGGGAGCCCCGATCGGCTGAGCTCGGAACAGCTTCACGCTCAAGCGTGGGCGCTGGTTGAGCCTCACTTCCGTCGGGCTCAGGAGAAGGCTGCGGACAGGTTCGCCGAGCGCCTTGGCACGGGGCTGGCTTCTTCCCAACTCCCCGAAGTCCTCCGCGCCGTCCGGGAGGGCCGCGTGGAAGACCTGTTTGTAGCCGTGGGAGTGCAACGTTGGGGGAGGATCACCTCCACGGGCGGGGTCGAGATCCACGAATCGGCCCAGCCGGGAGATCAGGACCTTCTCGACCTCATTGCGGTGGAGACCCTGCTTCGGAAGGGTACGGTGTACGCCGTGTCGCCCGACAGGGTCCCCGGAGGGGACTGTCTGGCCGCGGTGTTCCGCTACTAGGGGGCGCTGTGCACGGCAGACTTCTATCCCTTGACGACTACCGCCCGCTGGTGGGGGATCCGGTGGTGGACCGGATCCGGGACAAGGCCCGCCCTCTTCGAGGGTTGCACGTGACGCACGTCAACTCCACCTACTACGGAGGAGGGGTCGCTGTCCTCCTCTCCCCCCTCGCCCTCCTCATGAACGACGTCGGGATCAAGACCGGATGGAGAGTGATCCAGGGTTCCCCCGATTTCTTCAGCGTGACGAAGAAGTTCCACAACGCGCTCCAGGGAGGGGACGTCAACCTGAGTCCGCGCAAGAAGCAGATCTACGAGGACACGGTGTACGAGAACGCCGTTCGCAACCATCTTGACCACGACGTGGTCATCATTCACGATCCCCAGCCCCTCCCCCTCGTGGAGCACTACCGCAAGCGCGGGCCCTGGGTCTGGCGGTGTCACATCGACCTCACGGACCCGCACCCTGGGCTATGGGCCTACCTTGTCCCGTTCATCGAGCGGTACGACGCGGTGATCGTGTCCATGCCCGAGTACCGGCAGGAGCTGCGCACCCCTCAGGTCGTGTTCCCTCCGGCGATCGATGCCTTCGCCAGTCAGAACCGGGACCTCTCTCCAGCCGAGGTCGACGAACGGCTCGCCCACTACGGGATCCCCACCGATCTTCCGCTGGTGGTCCAGATCTCCCGGTTCGACCCCTGGAAGGACCCTCAGGGAGTGATCGAGGCGTTCAAGCTGGCGCGGAAGGAGATCCCGGCGACGTTGGTCCTCCTGGGGAACGTGGCCACCGATGATCCCGAGGGGGAGGAGGTGTACCGGTCGCTCCTCGACCAACGGGAAAGACGGATCATCATCCTCAGCCGCCAGGACGGGGCCCTCGTCAACGCGCTCCAGCGCCGGGCGGCGGTGGTCCTCCAGAAGTCGACGCGGGAGGGGTTCGGCCTCACCGTGGCCGAGGCGATGTGGAAGGGAACGCCTGTGGTCGGTGGGAACGTGGGTGGGATAAGGCATCAGATCATAGACGGGGTGAACGGGTTCCTCGTCGCCTCCGTGGAGGAGGCAGCCCAACGGATGGTGAAGCTCCTGCGCGACGACGATCTGCGGCGGGAGATGGGATCCAGGGCCAGGGAGACGGTGCGGGAGCAGTTCCTGATGACGGCGCTCCTCGAGCGGTACCTGGACCTGTTCAACGCGTTCGAGCCCGACTTTCGCTTGCGGGAGCTGGGGAGCTAACCACACGTGGGAGCGAGCGAAAGGGGCACGGCCGGTTGCCTGGCGGTTCGGCCACCGCCACACCTCGGGTCGGGGTAAGAACCGGCGCACCCGCCACAGGTCAGCGGTGATCGCAGAGAGCAGGGTGAGAGAAGTGCGCGCCGTCGTCTCGATCGGAACCGACCCGCGGGGCGGGTTCTCATTGGGCAGAACTGGGTAGCGAGGGGAAGAGCGATGGAGACTTGGTGGAACGTGCTCAAGTGGGTTTTGATCGTCCTGGCGACCGGGTTCGTCGGGTACGTGGGCCGGTTCGGCGCGCAGTGGCTGATCGAGCGGGCCCGCGCGCGGCGCCAGGCTGCGCAGAAGAGTGCGCCGGGGAGTTCACCTCCCGCCGAAGGCCCTCCTGTCCCGCAGTCGGAGATCAAGGACGCGCAGAAGGCCGAGAAGAAGCGGGCCAAGGCCCAGGCCAAGGCCGAGAAGAAGCGGGCGAAGGGCGGCAGTTGACCTCGCCTACGGTATGTCCAGGGCAGGCGGTATCTTGAGATGAAGGAAGAACTCGCGGTTGCCGGCCGGACCGAGGAGGGGTGAGGGAACGGTTCCTCTCACCGTCCAGCCTAGTCTCTCGCGGATGAAGGCGGCGATCCCTTCCACAACCGTCTGATGCACGGCGGGATCCCGCACCACACCTCGCCGCACAGCCTGGCGTCCTGCCTCGAACTGGGGCTTGACGAGGGCGATCACGTCGCCCCCTGACTTCACGATCGCCCCCAGCGGGGGGAGGACGAGCCGAAGCGAGATGAACGACACGTCCACCGTCGCCAGGTCGACTCGCTCCCCAATGTCCTCGGGTCGAAGATACCGGGCGTTCAGCCCCTCCCTCACCGTCACCCGGGGGTCGTTCCGGAGCTTCCAGTCGAGTTGCCCCCGTCCGACGTCCACGGCGTGCACCCGCCGTGCCCCGGCCTGGAGAAGACAGTCCGTGAACCCACCGGTGGAGGCGCCGATGTCCAGGCACACCTTCCCCTGAGGATCCACCCCGAACGCGGCGAGCGCAGCTTCGAGCTTGGCCCCGCCGCGGGATACATGGCGAGGAGGAGCAGATACCTCAATCACGACATCGGTCGAAACCTGCGTACCGGGCTTATCAACGAGGGTCCCCGCCACGTGTACCCGGCCGGCGCGGATCAAAGCTTGGGCCCGAGCCCGCGACGGGGCATATCCACGTTCGAAGAGGAGGACGTCCAGCCTCTCTTTCTCTCCCGTCATCCCCTCTCGCCGACGGCCTCCCCAGCCAGCGCGCGGTTGAATATGGAGAGCCCGTCCGCGAGGACCGCGCACGCCCGGCGCAGGTGCGCGGTCTGGAGCACGTACGCCGCGCGGGCTTCGTCTTTCCCTAAGCCAGGGGTCACGTAGAACCCGGCTCCGGGGGCGAGCATCACCGTCTCCGGGCCTGGGTAGTCGGTGAGCATCCAGCGGACGAACGCCTCGGAATCCTCCACGGGAAGGCCCATCATCACGTAGAACGCTCCTTCCGGCACGCGGAACGTGACCCCAGGGATGTCGAGCAGCTCCTTGCAGAACAGATCGCGGCGCGCTTGGTACTCGCCGATCATCTCCTCGACCACGGCGCGGTGGTCGGGATCGGCCATGAACGCGGCGAGACCGAGCTGCTCAAACGTGGGGGCGGAGAGGCGGATTGTGGCGCACTTGGCCGCTGCCGTCATCACGTCCTTGTTGTGCGAGATGAGAGCCCCGATCCGGGCCCCGCAGGCGGAGAGGCGTTTCGAGATCGAGTCCACGAGGATTGCCCGGTCACGCACCTCAGGGAAGGTGAGGAGGCTGG
>JAGUVP010000142.1 GCA_020062805.1 Candidatus Bipolaricaulis sp. | reverse complement strand
CTCTCGCCGTGGCCGGCCGTGTTCCCCGGGAGCGTCCTCGCTCTGGCCGTGCTAGGCTTGAACCTGATCGGGGACGCGATCCGCGACCTCCTCGATCCGGCGTTCCGCCGGATCACCCGGCTTCGACCGTGGTGAGATCGAGAACGTAGATCGGGAAGACCCGTACACCCGTCACCCGGGCACGCATGGCGAGAATGCTCGCCATGTCCTGGATGTAGTAGTTGACCACTTCCTCTGCCAGAATCTCCTGAACGCGGACGTAGATCTCCTGTCGGAGTTCCGGGTCCGCGGTGACCGCTCCCTGAACGAGAAGGGATTCCAGCTCCTCGCTTCGCCAACCGCGGCGGAAGTAGTAGTCCGTTCGGTCCGCCGCGTACCCCGTGAGCATCAGCGCCGGATCCACCCGTCCGGGGTGCCCGACCACCGTCAGATCGTAGTCCGCTTTGCTGAACACACGGTCGAGCCAGGTGTTCCAGTCCACCAGCTCAATCGTGGCACGGATGCCTACCGCCGCGAGCTGGGCGGCGATCAGCTCGCCCGTGCGTACGTGTTGGGCGTAGTTGCTCGGAAGGACCATCTTCAGCGATAGCCCCCCCGCGTACCCCGCCTGGGCGAGCAGCTGCTTCGCCGTCCCAGGATCATAGGGGAAGAGGTGGGTCATGTCGGAGTAGAACGGCACAGCCGGGGTGAGGTGGCTTCCAATGGGGGTGCCGAACCCGAAGAACACCTGGTCGATGATCGCCTTTCGGTCGAGGGCGTGGGCGATCGCCTGCCGGACGTCGAGGAGGTCGAGCGGCGGGCGCGCGTTGTTAATGGCCATGATCTGGACGACGTTCGAGGGCCCAGAGATCACGGAGTACCGCGCGTCGGACGACAGGGCGAACGCGACCTCCGGGGTCACCTCGGCCACGAGGTCCACGTCGCCCGCGCGCAGAGCAGCGAGCTGAGCCGACGGATCAGGGATGAACCGCACCGTCACGCGGTCGAGTTGGGGGGTCTCCGGCACGTAGTACTCGGCGTTCCGCTCCAGGATCAACCGGTCTGCGGGTCGCCACTCGATGAACCGGAACGGTCCCGTCCCGATAGGACGCACCGCGAGATCCTCCCGATGCGCGGGGACGACGACCGAATCGCCGAGGGCCAGCAGGGAGAGGAACGGCGCATACGGGTACTTGAGGCCAAACCGCACGGTGCTGCCCTCAGCAATCACTTCCTCTACAGCTGCGTAAAAAGACCGGTTGGGGTGGCCCGTCTGCGGATCGAGCGTGCGCAGGAAGCTCCTCCGCACTGCCTCGGCGTCGCAGGGCGTTCCGTCGTGGAACACGACCCCATCCCGAATGCGGAACGTGTACTGCAGCCCGTCCTCGGATACATCCCACGACGCCGCAAGCTGGCCGTGCAACTTCGCCTCGGCGTCGAACTGGACGAGGCACTCGTACACGTTGTGGTGCAGCAGGAGCTTGATCACCGCGGCCGCGTTCGTCGTCGGATCGAGCCCCGGGGGCTCTGTGGACACAGCGACCACCAGCGCGGCCGCCATCCCCGGCAACATCAGGATCACCAACGCGATTCCCACCATGAAGAGCAGTTTCATGTCGTACCTCCTGGGCCGGAGTATAGATGTCGGACACACGGTGATCCACAGCAGGCCGCACCAGATGCTGCAACCCTGTACAGACGGGTGCCAAGTCGACGCCGGAACGGCCACCGCGACACCCATGTGCCATCCCTAATACACTTCGCGCGTCTCCATATACGAGCGGCGGCGCGCCCCCACGAAGGGACTGCGCTCACGGTCCGGGACATGGAACGTGCTGCCGATCACGCGTGAACATCGCCGCGCGCACACTGTACATGGTCGCCGGAGGGTCGGCCTCAATCGGGTGAGTGATCCTCGCGGTCCCCGTCCCCACGGAGAGCCACCGCAGCGTCGATTGCTGTTTCGGCGATGTTGAACCCGTGCTCGCGAGTTCGGACAACGCTATCCGATACGATGCTTATCGGAAAGGCGTTCTTGGGTTGTTTGCGGATTGCCGTCGGGGCCCACTGCGCGATCTTCAGATGCTCGGTTTTGCTGGCCAGCGCTACGTTGGCAAGCTCTACGTCTCTCGCCTCAAACGCGCGCACGGCACTGGAGAGCACGGCACGCGACTCTCCGGCAGCTGCAGCGACTTCCCGCGCGACGTCCGCAACGGGGCTCTCCACGATGGCGAGAGCGGCCCGTGAGACCTTCACAGCATGATCAGCCACCCGTTCGAGTTGGTCGGCCACTTCCAGGTGGTAGTGGCAATGGAGGCGCGACAGACCGATTTCCTCTTCTACAAGCAGATCCCGTAGCAGGAGTCCCAGCTGTCGAGCTACCAGGAGGACAAGGCGGTCAACATCGCTGTCCCTCTCGGCCACATCGTGCGCGAGTTCGTCGTCCTGGGTACACCAAGACGTGAGCGCGTCATCAAACATCCCGAGAGCAATCTCGAACACCCGATGGAGCGTCTGCCCGACCGGGAAGTCCTTCATGCTCACGACCGAGTGAAGAGCAACCGCGGTCTGCGATTCCTCGAGGATCTCCAGGCCGATGAGCCCCTGGGCGATCTCGCGCACCACTCTCCGCCCCTCGAGGCGGACCCGATGGCCCGTTACTCGGATCACATCGTACCCTGCGACATAGCGCGCAATCACATCACGTTGAAGAGCGACCGCGTCGCGTCCTTCAAGTGGAATCTCGCAGGTGTTTCGCCCACGAGCCGCTGGCGGCAACAGCAGCAGCGCCCCCGAGCGGTTGGGCACGAGCTCTACCACGCTTCCTTGCGCAATCCCCGCGGCATCCGCCCAGTCCTTGGGCAGGGTTACGAGGAACGTGCCCCCTCCCGTCACCTGCACCCGCCGCCGGTAGCTCATCGCTGCCTCCTCGTCTTCATAGCCTAGCGGATTCTATATAGAGCAGAGCAGTCAGGCAAACCTGCCCTGACCGGCAGACACGCGGGCCTTCGGCTCACGGATTCCCGCTGTGCTGCTCGTTCACCGCAGGGAACGCAGAGAAAAGCGGTTGTAGAATTGAATCATGGCCATAGGCCGGCCGGATCCTCGCTCCAAGATTTCCCTGCAAACTCTGCGGCTGCGCGGTGAATCTGTCGCGGCGAGCCACGGGAATCCGATCTTCTCCGCGGAGCCGAAGGCGTAGCGGGCTGTTCACACGGCTGCCAGCGGGTCGCCGTCGATCTGCCCCGAGATGGTCAGGGGATGATCGGCTCGAAGCGGGCTTGGAAGAACCGGAGTTCGGGGGGCTCGTAGACCATCTTCAATCCGCGGATCGCCTTCCGCCCCTCATACAGAGAGATGCAGCTCTCAGCCACGACGTCCATGTGCAAGTTGGTGTACACCCGGCGGGGGATGGTCAGCCGGACGAGCTCCAACTTCGGCACGCGATGGTTTCCCGTCGCCGGATCGCGACCCGCGCTCACGATGCCCCGCTCCATCCCGCGGACGCCGCTGTCCACGTACAGCGCCGCGGCCAAGGTCTGGGCCGGGAACTCGTCCTGCGGAACGTGGGGCAGGAACCGCTTCGCGTCCACGAACACGGCGTGGCCGCCGATTGGCTCAACGATCGGGATCCCCGCCTCGCGAAGCCGCCCCCCGAGGTGCTCCACCTGGCGTACGCGGCTGGCGATGTATGCGTCGTCGACCATCTCGTAGATCCCGCGGGCGACGGCCTCCATGTCCCGACCGGCGAGCCCGCCGTAGGTGTGAAGCCCCTCGAACACCACGACCATCTCCTTGGCCTGGGTGAAGAACTCCTCGTTGTTCGTGGCGACGAACCCCCCGATGTTGACGAGGTTGTCCTTCTTGGAGGACATCGTGCACCCCTCGCCGTAGCTCATCATCTCGCGGAGGATGTCGCGTACAGGCTTTCCGTCATAGCCAGGCTCGCGTTGCTGGATGAAGTACGCGTTTTCCACCGCCCGGGTCGCGTCGAAGATGATCGGGATTCCGTGTCGATCCGCCCACGCCGCCACCTGGCGGAGGTTGTCCATCGAGAACGGCTGCCCGCCGGCCATGTTCACGCACGGGGCGATGGAGAGGTAGGCGATCGCGTCGCGGCCCTTGTCCTGCAGTAGACGATCGAGCTTAGCAGGAT
>JAGUVP010000207.1 GCA_020062805.1 Candidatus Bipolaricaulis sp. | reverse complement strand
GGGGAATGGGCGAACCGACGGGTGGAACAGCTCTCCAAGGGGATGCAGCAGAAGGTCCAGTTCATCGCTGCCCTGCTCCACCGGCCGGCCCTGGTTGTGCTCGATGAGCCGTTCAGCGGGCTGGATCCTGTGAACCAAGAGGTGTTCCAGGACCTGATCCGTCGGTTGCGCGACGAGAACGTGGCCGTGCTGCTCTCGGCGCACCAGATGAATCTCGTCGAGGAACTGTGCGATCGGATCTTCCTCATGCACAAGGGACAGCGGGTGCTGTACGGGACGCTCGCTGAGATCCAGCGAAGCACGGGCGAGCACGTGGTGACCCTGCGCATCTCCGCGGGGGCCGTGGAGCCAACCGATCTCGGGGGGCTTCTGGATGTGCGGCGGGAGGGAGATCGCGTGTGGGGGCGCCTCCCCGCCGGGGTGGAGCCGGCAGCGTTTGTGAGGAGTCTGCCGGAGGGCCTCCCCGTGGACGAGTTCACGATCCGGCGGCCACCCTTGCACGATATCTTCGTGGCCGCCGTGCGAGGAGGTACGGATGCGCAGTAGCCTGCTCGTGGCGCAGTGGGAGTTCCGCAAGACGCTTCGCAACCGGGCCGTGCTCCTCAGCACGTTCTTGTTTCCTCTCATGCTGATCACGCTGTCCGTGGTCATGCCGGTCGTCGTGGAAAACCTCTCTCGGCAAGGCACTGTGACCATCGGCGTGGTGGACGAGGCGGGCTCGGTGTGGTCTGAGCTAGAGAAACGGTTGGATGGTGCCCGGTTCACGTTGCAGCGCGTGGATGACCCGGACGCCGCGGAGCGAGCCCTCTTGGCGAAGGAACTGGGTGGTGTCCTACTCGTCTCCCAGGCGGGTCTCGCCCAAGGCGTTGTTCCCTACTGGGTGCGCGGTGTCACCGAGACGCCCCCGGCGGGGCTTGGCACGATCGTTAACGAGGCGATCCGCACGGTGCGACTCCGCGAAGCCGGTCTGCCGGTCGAAGAGGTGATGCCGCTCGTCACCGGTGTGTCGCTGATGGTGCAGCCTCGGGTTCAGGGGGAACGCAGTGTGGCGGACTTCGCGGTCTCGTTCGGACTGGCGTTTCTCCTCGTCTTGGCTACCCTCATCACCGCGGGCGTGGTCATGAACTCGGTGATCGCGGAAAAGACCTCGCGCACGGTGGAGATCCTCCTGTCCTCAATCACGCCGCGGGATCTGCTCCTCGGGAAGGTTCTCGGCTACGGCGCGATCGGGATCCTGCAGGTGGCGGTGTGGGCCGCGGCGGCCTTGGTGGCGGCGAGTCGCTTTCTTCCGGGGATCTGGACCGCCCTCTCTCCCCAGAGCGTCGTCATCGCGGTGGGGTACTTCGTGCTCGGGTACCTGTTCAGCGCAAGCATGTACGCCCTCCTCGGGGCGATGATGCGCGATCTGCAGTCGGGCTCGCAGTCGGTGAGCTGGGTCGCCATCATCCCCTCCGTGCCGCTGTTCGTGATCAGCTTTATCATCCAGTTTCCGGATGCGGGATGGGTGCGGGCGATGGGGTTCATTCCCCCGTTCACGGCGACGACGATGCTCTTCCGAACCGCCGTCACGAGCGTCCCCCTCTGGGAGATCCTGGCGACGATGGCGGTGTTGGCTCTGACGGACTACCTCCTCGTCCGGCTTGCGGCCAAGGTGTTCGAGGTGGGGATGCTGATGTACGGCAAGTCGGCCAGTCCGCGGGAGGTGTGGCGGTGGATCCGCAGGAGTCAGGTCGCGGCGAGGTGAGGTTGAGATTTTCTCTCACACTGATGGCCGCAGCCGGGGCGGCATCAAGAGCGAACCCCCAAAAGGAGGCAGAACGCAGATGAGAGTAACGGTGTTCAACGGAAGTCCACGGGGACGGAACAGCAACAGTCACCGGATCATCGAGCCGCTGCTCGACGGGGCGCGCGAGGCGGGCGCCGAGGTAGAAGAAGTGTTCTTGATCGAACGGAACATCCAACAGTGCCGGGGTTGCTTCCACTGCTGGGGGGTGACCCCTGGGCAGTGTGTGCTGGACGATGACATGGCTGGACTCCTTGATCTGTATCTGGAGTCCGAGTACGTGGGGCTGGCGACTCCCGTGTACGGGATGTACATGACCGGGCTCCTCAAGAACTTCATGGATCGCTTTCTTCCCCTGGCGACGCCGCACATCCAACGGAGCGAAGACGGGACGTTCTACCACGAGGGGCGGGTGAAGCGATTCCCTCGGCAGTTCTTCATCGTCAATTCCGGCTTTCCCGGCGAGCACAACTTTGAGGTGCTCCAAGCGTTCCTGTCAGTGGCGAAGAGGATGAACCCGGGAAGCGTCGTCCTGGAGGTGTACCGCAACTGCGGAGAGGCGCTGCAGATGACCGAGGGAGAGAACTCCCAGGTGGCGGCGAGGATTGCCCGGTTCCGCGAGGCGCTGCGGAAGGCGGGTCGGGAGATGGTCACGCGCGGCGAGGTCAGCCTGGAGACGGTGGAGCAGATCCACCTGCCGTTGGCGACGGATGAAGAGTACATGGCTGTTGCCAACCGCCACTGGGATGACCAGATCGGCCAGGCCCAACCCTAGCAGGCGGACCTGGGGTGCACGACTGCCGTACTGATCACGCCCGGAGGGCAGCGAGCGCGTCCTCGCTGTTCCTGGAGTCGGCTATCGGATTCGGACGGGACTCCTCGCCCGGGCCTTGAGGATCCGGAGGATGGCTTGGCTTGCCGCGTGGTGGCCGGGGCCGCCGAGTTGGTTCGCGGTGCCCGTGAAGTAGAGGTCGTTCTGAGGACTGTACCACGCGAACGCCGCGGTCTGGCCCCAAAAACCCAGGATCTCACCGTAAGGGAAGAAGGGCTTGAGGAACCGGGGAACGAAGATCTTCTCCAGGCCCAGGCCGTACAAGAACGTTCCGGGACGGAGGACCAAGTTCCACTGCTTCAGACCCTCGATCTCCTCTCTTGGGAAGAACCTCCCCGTGAAGAATGCCTTCAGAAAGCGCATGCATTCCTCGGCGGTCGACACGATGCCGCCTTCTGCGGTGACCGAAGCCAGATACCGGGGGAGACGAACAGGCCGCGATCTGTAGTAGATCCGTGCGGGCGTGTCATCGTTCACGTTCTGGAACGCATACGTGTCCCGAAGCCCGAGTTCGTCGAAGATGAGATCCCTGAACACCTGGGCGATGGGCTTCCCCGTCACCCGCTCGATGACCGCGCCCAGAAGCTCGTAGTTGGTGTCCGAGTAGAGGGCGTGTCCGCGTTGCCCTGGCGGAAAGCGGGGCTTGAGGGTGCGTGCTGTGGACAGGATGCGCCCTAGCGGCCAGGGCTCGTCCTTTCCTGACAGCAGTTCATCTGCCGCCGACTTCCCGGAGACGGTCTTCCCGAAGAAGTAATCCTGCAGCCCAGAGGTGTTGGACATGAGGTGCGCGACGGTGATCTCGCCAGTGTAGTCGACTCCCTTCAGGACGTGCAATCCGGCCAACATCCCTTCGGGAAAGAAATCGATGACCCGGTCGTCCAGACGGAGTCGGCCTTCGTCCTTCAGCCGCAGCACCACCGCCGTTACGTACAGCTTGGTGACGCTGGCAATGAAGTATCGGTCGTCGACGCGCATCTCACCGGCAGCGGATGCGTGAGCGAGCGAACCGTCCCCGCTCTCCACCCGCAGCACGGCGCTGAACACGTTCCTGCGGTCGACCATACGGCGCACGATGTCCTGAACGAAAGCTTCGTCGATACCTGTTCTCATCTCCCGCTCCTTCAGTTGCCGCTGCCGACTTCACGCCGTCGCTCCAGCGCCGAGCAGCTCTGCGGCGTCGTGCGCAGGCACCCGGTTGCCGAGACTGGAGTGCGATCGCCTTTCATTGTACGTCAAGCGGACGATCCTGCCGTTTCGCTCTTGCCATGGAGAGGCCGACGTTGGAGCCCAATCCGGAAGACCCCACAGCAAGCGGCGAGGTGCCCACCGATCGGATCGCTCCACGGCGCTGCTCGTCGGCGTGTGACGCCATTCAGGATCGGGTGTCGGGTGTGTCAGGGGGAGAGCGTCAGTGCCAAGACCACCGCAACAGGAACACGCAGCACGGCGAACATGGGTACCATCGGCCATGCGCGCCGTTGGGCGAAGTACCCGGCGCTGTTGACTGCCGTGCAGGCGAGCATCCCGGACGAAACCAGCAGGAGGAACACTCCCGACGCTGCCTGGCTAGCAGCCTGTGTGAACGGTCCGCGGAGCCTTCGACCACGCAGATCTCGCATAGGGTCTCTAGCGTCGGGCTTCATGCCCGACGGCCTTCGGGATTGCGTAGCGTCGGGGTTCATCCCCGACGCCGACGTCGGACGCAGGGTCCGACGCTACGCAAACCTCAGGTGCCCGTCGCAGACGGGCTGCGACGCTGCGTCCCCTCAACGATTCGACCGCAGATGGATGCCCGCGGGTCCCGTCGGTGGTCGCAGTGGGGACCCGGGTGCCGACCAGGAGGCCAGCGGGTAGGCTTGGCCAGCGATGACAGACAGTGCGACGTTACAGCAAGTGATGGACAGGCTAGGCTCGGCGCAGCGCGTGCTTGTGATCGGACACGCCAGTCCGGACGGCGACGCCATCGGCTCCGTGGCAGGGTTGGTCTTGATCCTGCGGCGGCAGGGAAAGGCCGCGATGGGCTGCATCGCCGACGGGGTGCCGTGGTTCTACCGTCCCCTGCTCGAAAAGGATCTCATCCACACGCCGGAGAGCCTGGGGGAGTTCCGGTTCGACACGGTGGTCACGGTGGACAGCTCCGACCTCGCGCGGCTGGGCGATGCCCAGGTCCTTCTCTGCGGAGAGGCGCCCGACATCGTCCTCGACCACCACCAGACGAACCAGGGGTTCGGCCGGCTCAACTACTGCGATCCCCACTCCCCCGCCACCGCTCTCATCGTGTACGAGATCGCCAAGGCTCTCGTTGCGATAGACGAGGAACTCGCCCAGATCCTCCTTCTGGGAATCGCCACCGACACCGGGTTCTTCAAGTACGGGAACAGCGACCATCGCGTGCTGGAAGTGGCCGCGGAACTGGTGAAACGAGGCGCGAGCCTTCAGCGCATCGCCTCGGCCGTCTTGGAGAACAAGACGCCCAACGGGCTCAAGCTGCTAGCCCGGATGTTGGAGACTGTGACCCTGGCCGCGGACGGGAAAGTTGCCTACGGGTGGGTGAGCGCGGCGATGCTCGCCGAGACCGGCTGCACCGAGCAGGAGGCAGAGGGGTTCGTGGGAGAGGTGCGCGCCCTTCACGGGGTGGAGGTGGCGCTTCTGTTCGTGGAGTCGCCTCCGGGCGAGGTCCACGTCTCCTTGCGCTCCAAGTCGCACGTGGATGTGAGCGAGATCGCGCTGGCGCTAGGAGGAGGTGGCCACCCCCGCGCCGCAGGGTGCCTTCTGAAGGTTCCTGATGTTCAGGATGCGATCCACAAGGTGATCCCCCGTGCTGTTCGGGTCCTCAAGGTGTAGTAGGCCCGCACAGCCTGTTCCCATAATGTCTTCACCCGGCTTGGCATGCGAGGGGGAGTTCCTGGTCTCTCCCCAGCGAGGAGAACCCGTATTGAGTCAACACTTTCCCCGGAAGATCGCCTCACATTCTGCCAGGCGTTCACCTCACTCGCCTCAGGATCTCTGCGCGCAGATAACCAACCACGCCGGGAGCCCCGCCAGTGGGTTTGGACAGGGCGCCTGGCGTTTGTTAGCAGTTCCCTCATGTGATCCATCCAGGCGGGACTCCACAGGGGTCCAGAACCTTTGACTCCGCGGCGGAGCCTCGTCAATCCGACGCATCAGGAACCCGCATTCGATGAGCGGCTGCAAGAGGCCACTAAGCGTCCAGTGGAACTCGTACCCCTCACTCTCATC
This sequence comes from Candidatus Bipolaricaulis sp., assembly GCA_020062805.1. Classification (GTDB taxonomy): domain Bacteria; phylum Bipolaricaulota; class Bipolaricaulia; order Bipolaricaulales; family Bipolaricaulaceae; genus Bipolaricaulis. The sequence goes on along the minus strand of JAGUVP010000207.1, from coordinate 7,344 downwards.
GGTGCGAGGGAGCGGCCCCTCCTGCCCATAGGGCTTCTCCATCCGGAGCGCACCGTCCTCGACAACCCAGGGTCTCAGGAAGGGGTGGATGTCGTAGAACACGTAGAAGCCGCCTGGGCGGAGGACGCGGTAGACCGCATCGAATACTGCCCGTGGGTCACAAATCCACACGAAAAACCCGTTTGTAGAGACAACCAGGTCGAAGCACCCGGAGCCGAGTTCTGCAAGCGTGGCAGCATCGGAGCGCACAAAGCTGATCTCAACCCCAAGAACGGCGGCTCGCTCGGCAGCGATGTCGAGTCGGCGTTGGGAGATGTCTACAGACGTGACCTTCGCCCCACACCCCGCGAGGGCGAACGCGGCGCAGTTGTCGCCGCTCCCGATGACGCAGACATCCCGCCCCTTGAGCGGACCAAGACACCCCCGGATCAGATCAAGAGAGTCCCCGTCGAACGCCAGATCCGGGTGGTGCACACAGCGGCGCCACAGACCGTCTCGATCCTCAAGCGCTTGCCATTTGTCAGCGGTCTCGTCCCAGTGTCTGCGGTTCGCTTCGTGCAGGTTGCCCATGGGCGGACCATAGTCTACATCGTTGTTCGCAGCCCACCAAGCGCTTCATCCCACCACGTATGAACTTGGGCTCTCGTCCAGGGAGCAGATGTGAGCGCCCTTCTGCTTCATGTAGACGCACTGGACGATTGGGTCAGTTGGGACGCCCCCCCTTGCCGAGTTCGGTAGCTGTTCTCCAGAGGCAACGTGCAGAGATTAGGTTGTAGACCAGCGTAGCCTCTACGTCCCGTGTGCTTGGTGCACCGGTTGTTGGGGGAGCCTTACGGCTTCGTGCCAGGCCCCGGCGACGCGTGTAGCAGAGGTCTCCTCCGTGACGGCGGGCGGCTCGACGGATAAGCTGAGGACCTCATGGAACCCAGGATCACGCTGCGGCCGGTGACTGGCGACAACCTGCGCGCCTTGATCCGCCTGAGCGAGACCCTCACGGAGCCACAGTCGCACTGCGTGGCCCCGAACGCGGTCTCCGTGGCCCAGGCCCACGTCTCAGATGCAGCGTGGATGCGGGCGATCTACCTTGGCGACGAGCCGATCGGGTTCGTGATGGTGGACCTCGACGGGGGAGATGTCCCGGAGGCGGACCGTCCCGCGGTGGGCCTGTGGCGGTTCATGATCGGCCGCCCGTGGCAGCGCAAGGGCTATGGGAAGCAAGTTCTCGACCAGCTTGTGGCCTACTTCGCCCACCGTGGAGTCCGCACGATGTACACGTCGGTCGTCCTCGAAGAGCCGGAGGGGCCGTACGGGTTCTACCTGAAGTACGGGTTCACCGATACCGGGGTGAAGGAAGAGGGAGAGGAGGTCCTCCGCCTGACGCTGCCCGCGGGCACGACACGGGCGCCATGCCCGTTGCCGCTGGTGGCCCGCGTGGACCTCGTCACGGTGTGGGTGGATGCCATGGACCCTATGCGCAGCTTCTACCGCGACGTGCTCGGGTTCCTCGTGAAGGACGATCTGGGGAAGTACGTTGAGTTCGAGAACAATGGGGTTCGGTTCGCCCTGTGCGAGCGGAGCGTGATGCACGCGCACAGCCCTGCGTTCAAGGAGCCCGTCCGCGGGCAAAGGTTCGAACTCGCGTTCCGGTGCGACAGCTCCGCGGACGTGGACGAAGCCTATCGGATCCTGCTGGAGCACGGCGCGGCAGGGGTCGCGCCGCCGCAGGACATGCCGTGGAATCAGCGCACGGCCCTCTTCGCGGACCCCGAAGGGAACATCCACGAGGTGTTCGCCAACCTCCAGCCGTAGCGCGATCACGCTCAGGGGCTCGTGACGCCTGGCCGCGGCCTGCTCCTCTTCCTCAGCCCCCACCGCTCTCAGGGCGTGGTGGACCTGGCGAATGGGCGCCATCGGGTGGTGGGGGTGTTGTCACTGGAAACAGCCGGCGACCCAACCCCCTGCACATGGCTACGGCCAGGATTACGCACCCCAGACCCCACAGGGCGGGGATGAACGGGTGCGGGCCACCGGCGGGAGGAACGGCCGGGGTGGGAACGGTTTCCGCTGCCCTCATGCCGACCACCGCGAGGAAGTTGAGAAACCCGTGGGCCACCATGGCCGGATAGACGGAGCGCGAGGCGTGCCGCAGGTAGCCGAACGCGAGGCCCATGATGAAGACTGCGGCCATCTGAACCGGTTCCAGGTGGACCAGAGCGAACAACACAGATGACAGGAGCACACCGACCAACGCTCCGTGCGCCCGGGTGAGCCCGGGTTGGATGACCCCGCGAAACGCGATCTCCTCGAACACGGCTGGCACGAACACCCACGTCACGAGCACAACCCAGAATGGGAGCTGCGCAAGCTGCTGGGGGTCGTGGGGATAGCGCTCCGGGCCGATGGGAAGGAGCTCGAGGATGAAGGCCTGCAATAGCGTGGCGCCGATGACGAGCACGACGGCGGGCGCCAGGAACAGCAGGCCAACCCGTACCGTGTGACGAAGTCTGCTGGGCGTCCAGGGAACGTGTTTTCGTCCCATCGCCCACACGGCCAGAGATGCAAGCACGATGCTCGCTGCCAGGAGCCAGGGCAGTGTTGCGACCTCCTGGGCGGCGAGCGCTTCGGTGTCCTCAACCGTTGAGGATAGGGAGATAGCCAGCCCGCCAACGAGTCCCACCACGAGCGTCACGGCGATGAACAGTCCTGCAAGCAGCACCGCCTTCCACCACACGAGCATCCGGCCCCCCTTCTGTTCCATGTTCGTCCTGCAGATGTTGTGCGCCAATGACGCACACGCGATGATAGCGAACCCGCGGCTGGTGGCTTGAGCACACCTGCTCTCGTGACCTGCTCATTCCCGTGCCCCGCGGGGCTCCGACGGATTGGCTGTGACAGGCCGAGCCCCAGAGAGGGGGGCGCCGCTCGTCCGAGCTGGCGCTTTGCCGCATACTCGAACGACATGAAAGAGAATCGCATCGGGACGTGGATTGCACTAGGGCTGGTCGTAGGAGGCGTTCTCCTCTTGCTCCACAACCTGAACGTGTTCGGCGAGCGGAGGACGGCGGTCGGAGCCGGGCTGTTCGCGGTGGGAGGGGCCGTGTTCCTCGGAGTGTTCGCCCGCGATCGGCGCCAGTGGTGGGCGGCCATTCCCGGGTGCACGCTCCTGGGGCTTGCCCTCTCGGCCTTGCTCGGTCCCGGGGCCGGCGCGAGGAGCGGTCTTGCGTTTCTGGGCTCGATCGGGGTCGGGTTTGCGATCGTGTACCTCTCCGACCGAGAGCAGTGGTGGGCGCTGATTCCGGCCGGAGCCCTCCTCACCGTGGGGAGCGTTTCCGCTCTCCCCGATCGGGGGCGAGGCGGAGCGCTCTTCCTCGGGTTGGCGGCCACGTTTGCGGTGGTGGCCCTCGCTCCGACTACGGGAGGGCGTCAGACCTGGGCCTGGTTCCCGTCCGCGGCGTTGGCCATCCTGGGAGCGTTGCTCGTGGGGGGCGTGAGGGACCTCATCGGGCTCCTGTGGCCCGTGGCACTGATCGCCGTTGGCGTGTTACTCATTGTGTACCACCTCATCCGCAGGAGAAAGTGACCGCAAGTGAGGGACAGGGGTCAGATCTTGTCTTGACACATCGAATGGTGTAAATTGTGGTTATGGCGCGACCATTGCGGATCGAGTACTCGGGAGCGGTCTACCACGTAACCGCGCGGGGGAACGCACGTCAGGACATCTTCATCGACGATGCTGACCGTCACCAGTTCCTCCAGGTTCTTGGCGACGTCGTTCAGCGCTTCGGGTGGATCGTGCACGCTTACTGCCTCATGCCGAACCACTACCACCTCCTGTTGGAGACCCCGGAGCTGAACCTGTCCCGAGGCATGCGCCAGCTCAACGGCGTCTATACCCAAGGGTTCAACCGGCGCCACGACCGTGTGGGACATGTGCTCCAGGGGAGGTTCAAGGCGATCCTCGTCGAGAAGCAGAGCTACCTACTAGAGCTATGTCGATATGTGGTGCTCAACCCCGTCCGGATGGGACTCGCGAGCCACCCGCGGCACTGGCGGTGGAGCAGCTACCGGGCGACGGTGGGGGAGGTGCCGTGTCCCCGTTTCCTAACTACCAAGTGGATTCTGTCCCAGTTCAATGACAGTCGTGACCAAGCGCAGGCGGAGTACCGGCAGTTCGTGCGGCAGGGCTACGATGTGACGGTGTGGGAGGATCTCCGCGGTGGAGTCTTGCTGGGAACCGATCGGTTCGTGACCAAAATGCGGCCGCTCTTCCGGGAAGCTGAAGCTATCCGCGATGTGCCGCGGCAGCAGCGGCTGGTGGCACAGCCCTCGTTGGCGACGCTGTTCGCCAAAGCTGGGCGCGATAAGGCAGTGCGGAACCGAGGCATTTACCGGGCGATCCACGAGCATGGGTACACGCTCTCGGAGGTGGCGCGATACCTCGACCTGCACTACTCGACGATCAGCCGCGTCGCGAACCGGACCGCTGTGGGGAAGGAACAGAACAAGACGAAGACCGGCTCGCGTGCAGCGCGGCTCCCCGCACGGCGTGGACGCCATTGACCGTCCGACGAGCCGGCAGCGATCGGCCAGCCCTGTTCCAGGGGATGCGGGCGGCGTGGTGGGTTCTCCATCTGTGGAAGGTCAGTGAAGGCTATGGCTCCTCCTGTACGACTGAATACCGAATCTCACAACGCACAGAACAAGATCTGACCCCAGGTTGGTGATGCATTACCTGCTGCTCGTCGGGTTGGGGTGTGGTGCCGGGGCGCTGGGGACGCTCATCGGGGCGGGGGGCGGGTTCGTGTTGGTCCCGATCCTCCTGCTCCTCTATCCCCACGAAAGCGCGCTGACCATCAGCAGCATCTCGTTGGCCGTCGTGTTGTTCAACGCCACGTCGGGCTCCTGGGCCTATGCCCGGATGGGGCGCGTGGACTACAAGTCGGGCCTCGCGTTCGCGGCGGCCACGGTGCCGGGGGCGATCGTGGGGGCGCTGACCGTGGACCACATCCCGCGCCTGGCGTTCAACGCAATCTTCGGGGTGCTGATGATCCTCTTGGCGGGCTACTTGTTCTCCCGGCGCAAGGAGAGGACGCACCTCCGCCGTTCGCCGCGGGCGCACCTCACCGTGCGAACGGTGGTGGAGAAGGGTGGAGCGACGTACACCTATGCCTACAACCGGCGCCTGGGCGTGGGTCTGAGCGTGGTCGTTGGATACGTGTCGAGCCTTCTCGGGATCGGCGGGGGCATCATCCACGTGCCGGCGCTCGTTCGTCTGCTCAACTTTCCCGTGCACATCGCCACGGCGACGTCGCAGTTCATCCTTGCGATCATGGCCTTCGCCGGGACCGCAGCGCACATCGCCACCGGCAGTTTCTCTCCGGAATCCGCTTACAAGATTCTCGCTCTCGGGATGGGCGCCGTGCTCGGGGCGCAGGGCGGGGCGCAGCTTTCCCGGCGCATCCGCGGGGTGTGGCTCCTGTGCGGCCTGGCCGTTGCCCTGGCGTTGGTGGGAATCCGCATTCTCACAATGGCATTCGGCGCGTAGTACGGCGTTTCGTCCTCGATCAGCTCGTACCGCGCCAGAGCCAGCGCTGCCTCGATGTACTCCGTGACCCTGACCCTCTCACCGCGACGGTATACACGCGCTGTGAGGCACGGATGGAGAGAACGCTGCCCATGCCCTTCCCAGGCAGATGAGATGAGGTGCGCAGACACGGACCCGAGGGAGATGGATTGCCCCCTCGGGCCCGGGGTTTCTGGCGATCTACCGTGGCGGTGCTACTTCGTGCACGGATGGGTCTTCTCCGAACCGTGGCACTTCTTGATCTGCTCGGGCGTGCACTCACTCGGCTTGCCCTTGAGGTTCTCCGGCTTCTGGCAACCCTTTTTCTCGGTCATCGTTCACCTCCTCTGCGCGTCATCTCGCAGTCCGCGTTCGCGGGCGTGTGCTCATCTCCGATGCTCAGCAGGCCCACCACGGCGTGCTGCCAACGATCCACCGTGTCGGGATCGATCGTGTAGTGGACGAAGTGGCCGCGCCGCTCGGCGATCACGAGCTCCGCATCGCGCAACACGCGCAGATGCTGGGATACGGCGGCGTCGGTGATCCCCAGCGCCCGGGCCAACGCGCCCACGCACATCGAGCGCCTCTGGAGGAGGGCGAGCATCCGCACCCGCGTCTCCACCGACAGGGCTCGGCACAGGCGCGCTACATCCTCCGGAGCATGGGTCGCCGTCTTTTGTTTAAGCATCCGCGCAAGTACTTTAGCCTCACATGGGAAGGAGGTCAAGCCCCATCCGCTGGCGCCCCGGCTTGCCGCGTTTCGCGTGTAGACCTAGAATGGTTCTCGCACGATGCCACGCGCAACGCAACGGCCGCGAGACACGAGCGAGCGGATGACGCCCCAGGCGTTCGTCTCCAAGTGGCGGAGGTCGGAGCTCAAGGAGAGCGCCGCCTCCCAGGAGCACTTCCTCGACCTGTGTCGCCTGCTTGGCCATCCCACCCCGGCCGAGGCCGACCCGCACGGAACCTCGTTCACGTTCGAGAAGGGCGCGAGCAAGACCGCCGGCGGAGAGGGCTGGGCCGACGTGTGGAAGAAGGGGTTCTTCGCTTGGGAGTATAAGGGCAAGCACAAGGACCTCGAAGCGGCCTACGCCCAGCTTCTTCAGTACCGCGAGGCCCTCCTCAACCCGCCGGTGCTCGTGGTGTCCGACATGGAGACCATTCTCATCCGCACCAACTTCACGAACACCGTGCGCCAGGAGTGGCGGCTCGCGCTCGACGACCTCCTCTCCCCTGCCGGCATCCAGACCCTGCGCTCGGTGTTCACCGACCCCGACCGGCTGCGGGTCGGGGAGACGGCAGAGGGAGTTACGCGCCAGGTGGCCCGCGAGTTCTCTCGGCTCGCCGACGCCCTGCGCGAGCGGGGCGAGGACCCCCACCAAGCCGCGCACTTCCTCATCCGGCTCCTGTTCTGCCTGTTCGCCGAGGACATCGGCCTCCTCCCGAACCGACTCTTCCGCCGCCTCGTCGTGGCGTTCCGCGACGATCCGGCGAGGTTCCAGGAGAAGATCGGCGAGCTGTTCGCCGCGATGCGCACCGGAGGCTACTTCGGCGTGGACCCTGTCCCCCACATCAACGGCGGGCTGTTCGACGGATCGCCGCCCTTGCGCCTGGAGGAACCCGACCTGGAGATCCTCGCCCGGGCGACCGAGCTCGACTGGTCGGCGATCGAGCCGTCCATCTTCGGGACGCTGTTCGAGCGAAGCCTGGACCCGAACAAGCGGGCCCAGCTCGGGGCCCATTACACGAGCCGCGAAGACATCCTGTTGGTCGTCGAGCCC
>JAGUVP010000218.1 GCA_020062805.1 Candidatus Bipolaricaulis sp. | reverse complement strand
GGTCTGGGAGCCCAGGGACGGGCGGGCTTCGACCTCTTCCACGCCAGTTCGCTCAGCGGGCCGGTGCTCATCACCTCGCTCGGGCAGAGCCCGGGTGCGTTGATGGCCAAGGTGCTCGCGGATCGGGTGGGGATCGAGGGCGCCTATGAGACCACGGCCAAGCCCGAGATGGTCGAAGGGAACGGCACACTCATCTTGGTGATCGGCGCGAGTTCCAAAGGACTCGGTGCTGCGGGGATCTCCGTGGAAGACGAGAGCGCCCGTGGAGCGGCTCTGGTTGCCAAGGCCCAGGCGTTGGGATGGGGCATCGTGGTGATGCACATCGAGGGGGAGCCGCGGCGCGGCACACTCACCGACGAGCTGATCGACGAGTTCACGCCCGTTGCGGACTACGTGGTCGTGAAGGCGGACGGCAACGCGGATGGCCTGTTCACGTCTCTGTGCGCGGCAAGCGGGATTCCATTGCGCACGATCGTGGCTACGGCGCAGGGTGCCGATGTGCTGGCCGACCTGTTCGGGTTGTGGAAGTAGGCCCCCGTGATCTCGCGCACTGGATGGGGGAGGGGGATGATCCTTGCGGTCGTCCTCCTCCTTGGCCTGCCCGCCGTCGCTCAAAGTCCGATCACCCACGATGTGCGCCCCGGGTACGGGGTGACCACGATCGGCTGGCTGAGCGACTACCACCCCCCCCTGCGAGGGACTCCCGGCGATACGCGGGTGTACGTGCTCGACTCCGGGGTTTCGGGAGGGACGGCCCTCGTGCTCGGCGGGACCCACGGAAACGAGATCGCCGGCGTTGTGGCGGCGGTGATGCTTGTGGAACGGGCGATCCCCACCGAGGGACGCCTCATCGTGATCCCTCACGCCAACAACGCGGTCCACGGCTACCCGGACTCGCGGTGCCCATCGTGCCCGTCGTGGGTAGAACTGAACGGACCCGATGGGGCATCTCGCTTGTTCCGGTACTCCCCTCGTCTCACCAACCCCGTCCACCAGTCGCCCGATCCGTCCTCCTACGTTCACCCCTCCGGCCTCGCGTTCGCGGGTGAGGAGGCGCGTAACCTCAACCGCGTCTACCCTGGGGTGGCCGACGGCACGTTGACGGAGCGCATCGCCTACGCCATCACCCGCCTCGTCATCGAGGAGAGCGTGGACTACGTGTTCGATCTCCACGAGGCGGGGGTGACGTCGCGGTTGGCCCACACCCTGGTCTGCCATCCCCGTGCCCTCCAGGTCGGGGCGATTGCCGTCATGGACCTCGAGCTCGAGGGACTGGTGATGAAGCTGGAACCTTCGCGCGAGGAGTTCCGGGGGCTCTCGCACCGCGAGCTGGGGGACCTGACGGAGGCCCTGGTGTTTCTGATCGAGACCCCGAACCCTGGCCAGGAATCGGGAATCGATGCCCCGGATGTGGTGGCCGACCCGGTCCATCCCCTGGAAGAAAGGGTCGGAGTCCATCTCGCGTTTGTTCTGGAGGTTCTCAACATCGGACGCTCCCTGGGGCGCCCCCCGGTGTCGGTGAACGGCATGCCGGATTACCAGCAGCTCGTGCGGCTGGGCGCCCCAGCGTGGCTCAACTGGTAATGCGGGGGAGGGGGGACCTCTGAACGTGTTCTTCCCCGAGGCGTGGGTGTTCATCGCGATGGTGGGAACGTTCCTCCTCACCGTGTTCCTCCTGCGCCAACCTGTGGCTGTGTCCCTGCTCGCTGGAGCTGTGGTGGGCGCGGCGGTTGCTGGCGCGGGGTTTCCGCTGCGACACTTCGTCGAGGGAACGTTCGTGTACCTCGACACGATTCTCATCATCTCCTGCGCGATGCTGTTCATGCGGGGGATTCAGGCGTCCGGGCTCTTGGAGACGGTGGCCCACCACCTCGTGCGGACGTTCAGGAACTGGCCGACGGTGCTCCTCGCGGTGATGACGGTGTTCGCGATGTCGGCGGGGATGGTCACGGGGTCGTCTACGGCGGCTGTGCTGACCACGGGGGCGATCGCAGCGCAGGTGTTTGCCAGCATGGGCCTCGGGAAAGCTCGGGTGGGAGCGCTCATCGCCATGGCCGGGTTGCTGGGGATGATCGCTCCGCCGGTGAACATCCCGGTGATGATCATCGGGGGCGGGGTGGACATGCCGTACGAGGGGTTCAACTTGCCGTTGCTTCTGCTCACGGTTCCCACCGCGATTCTCGCTTCCTTGTGGATCGGGTGGAGGGGGATTCGGCGGGTTGGTGCGGAGTCCCAGCTTCCCCCCTCTGTGCACGGGGAGTACGGATGGCGGCTGTACCTCCCGCTTCTGCTCTTTGTGGGACTGGTCGTCGCGGAACGATCCTTCCCCACGGCGTTCCCATCGCTAGGGCTTCCGATCGCCTTCCTCGCTGCCTACCTGATCGCTCCCCTGTGCGGGCGCCGGTTCAACCCCCTGAAGACGGCGCGACAGGCGGTGCACGACGCGCTGCCGATTCTCGGCATCCTCGCCGGCGTGGGAGTGTTCATCCAGATCATGACCCTGACCGGGGCACGCGGGATGATCGTCGAGGCGTTCGCCGGCCTTCCGCGATCCTTGTTCTACGGCAGCATCGCCGTGAGCATGCCGCTGTTCGGCGCGGTGAGCGCGTTCGGATCGGCTTCCATTCTCGGGGTCCCGTTCCTGTTGAACCTCCTTGGATCGGGGGTGATCGTCACCGCCTCCGCGCTCTCTCTGTTCGCCTCGCTGGGCGATCTGGTGCCCCCCACGGCGCTGGCGGGGCTGTTCGCCGCCCAGGTGGTGGGGGAGAAGAACTACGTGCGGATCCTTGCGCGGTGTGCAATCCCCGCCCTCTTCGTGATCGCTGTGGCGGTCGCCTCCCTGGTGGGCGCTCCCACGCTGGAACGCCTTCTGTTCAGATCTGCAGCTTCTTCACGCGGGCTGTTCCTCGGTGGGGTTGCGCTGGGATTGGCTGGGGCTGTGCTGGGGCTCGAGTGGGCCAAGCGCCGCCGCGGGAGCAGGGAGGGCGCATGATCGGCTGGGTATACCGCCTCCTCGTGGGGCTGCTGGTGATCCTCGTGACGTGGGACCTCCTGCGGGAGAAGAGCCTTCGGAGGCAGGCCGTGGCGGCGATGGTGCTGGTGCCGCTTGTGCTCCGCCTGCTCATGATCAAGTAGGGGAGGTTCAGAGTGGCTATCCGTGCAGCGCGATCGTGGATCTCGGGGATCGTGTTCCTGGTGGGGGTCGCAGTGGTCGTCTCCGTGTCCGCAGTCGCGTTTCGGGACATGCACCGTGACCGGCCGATCTACCCTGGGCCAGGGGTGACGCGGGTGGGGATGCTCAGCGCGTATCTCGGGGACCTCGCGGGGACGGGTTTGGATACCGAGGTGTACTACCTTGAGGGGCAGACGCCCGGGGCGACCGTGCTCGTTCTCGGGGGGACCCATCCCAACGAGCCGGCCGCCTTTCTCGCAGCCGTCCTTCTTGTCGAGAACGCCGTGGTCGAGCGCGGGCGGTTGATCGTGATCCCCCGGGCCAACCGCTCCGGGTTCACCTGCACCGATCCCGGAGAGGGGCACCCGCAGGTGTACGAGATCCCGACCCCGGGCGGCCCGCGGGAGTTCACGTTCGGCAGCCGGGCCACGAACCCGGTTCACCAGTGGCCGGACCCCGTGGTGTACGTGAACCGCCTCGGGCAGCAG
>JAGUVP010000251.1 GCA_020062805.1 Candidatus Bipolaricaulis sp. | reverse complement strand
CCCGCGCGCTCGTTCGCGGCGGCCCGGATCCGCTCGGCGCAGGCGACCGCGGCTTCGTTCAGAACCCGGTTTCGCTTGCCGGTGTTCCGCAAGGCCCAGTTGACGGCCTTTTTCACGAAGCTGCGCGAATCGAACGCCCCGCGCTCGACGAGGGGTAGGAGATCGAGGAACGCCGAGTCCGGTGCCGTGATGTCGTGGACGGCGAGGCCGGCGATGAGGGCAAACCCGGCCCGCTTGACCCACTCCTCCTCCCGGCCTACCCACTCTGCGGCCTTAGCCCAGGCGTGGGAAGTGAGGTCGAACAGGCTCGTCGTCGCCTGATCGCAGACGTCCCACGAGTCGAAATCGCGCGCCCACGCTTCCATCTGCTCAGGCGTGACTTGGGCGGGATCGTCGACGAAGCATGCCAAGAGCCGTGCCTCGTGGCACTCCGTGGCCCACAAGGAGAGGGATAGATCGTGATCGGTTCCGAAACGCTTCGCCAATCTCCGCAGCTCGTAGACCGACACGCCGAACGCGCGCTCGACGTTGATCCCGTACCGGGCCATCCCCGCCCGGCTCTCCTCGCTCCCCAGGGAAGCGAGCTCGGTCAGGATCGCGACCACGCGTCGGTCTGGTGTCGCAGGACCCATGGTTGTGGACCAGTATAGCCCGCAGCCTTGGATGTGCGGCGCGAGCGCTGGGCCAGGGAAGAGAAGCCCCTCGGCGAGAGGGGCCCGCCGAGGGGGGTACGATCGAGAGACCGTCTGCTCTAGCCGACCTTCTCCGGCGCCCGGGGGACGTCGTAGAGGATGTCGTCCAGCGGGTGGCGGTACAGGTCCTGCTCCAGCCGCACCTGGTCGAAGTAGTGGCCGATGAGCCCGATCGAGCGGCCGAGGACGAAGAACGCGTTGAACAGCCCGGCCCGGATCATCTCGTCGATCTCGTCGTCGGTGAACCGCAGCTCGGTGAGGAGATCCACGAGGAGGACGCCGATGCAGCCGTCCACGTTGAGGATGAGGTTCCCCTTCTTCTGGGTCGTCACCCGCTCCACGGCGAGGGCGTAGTCGAGGAGGGGCGTCCTCCGGAAGTGCTTCTGGGCGAACGCCTTCATCAGCTCGACCCGCGCGTCGGGGTTCTCCAGGGAGTGCAGCCGGTGGCCGATCCCCTGGATCCGCACGTTGCGCTTCTTCAGCTCGTCCACGAACTGGCGCGGGGCGAGGCCGTTGCGCAGCCCGTACAGGAAGTGCTCCGCTGCGCCATTGACCGCCCCTCCGAACCGGGGGCCGATGGTGAGGATCCCGGAGACGAGCGAACTGATGAGGTCCTTGCCCGCCCGGGCGGCGACGATCGTGTTGTGGGCCCCCGACACGGCCGGACCGTGGTCGGCGATGATCTGGAGGACCATGTCGATGAACTCGCGGGCGTAGGGCGGGATGTCCTTCTTAAACCACAGGAGCCCGATCACGCCTCCGATCCCGCACTTCTCCGCGATCACCTTGTCGATCGGCACGCCGCAGTAGTTGTGGACGTCACCCCGCTCGTCGCAGATCGTGGAGATGAAGTTCGTCGGCTTGCGCACGAGCCCCTCGGCCCGCGCCTGGGCGTAGTCGAGCGGGATGTTGGGCGGCGTTACGTCCGCGGCGGGAACGATGACGCCCTCCTTCACCAGCCGCTCGTAGGTCTCCTTGATCTTGAGGTGGTAGTCGTCGAAGGAAGTGGGGACGATCACCCCCGCCTCGCGGAGGGCCTCGTTCTTGGCGTCGGCGGTCTCGGCGGCGGTGTTCGCCTTCGCTCCCGCATGGCCGAACTGGACCTGGCCGGGGAGGACCTTGGCGCACGTCCCGGACGCCCACATCACAAGGGGCTTCGTGATCTTCCCCTCCTTCACCGCCTCGGCGATCTCGTACTCCTTCGTGCCCCCCACCTCGCCGAGCGAGACGAGGAGCTTGATCGCCGGGTTCTTCTCGAACCGGAGGAGGTGATCGAGGAGGGTCGAGCCGGGGTACGCATCGCCGCCGATGGCGATCCCCTCGTTCAATCCGTCCGTGGCCCGGGCGACGATGTTGTACGCCTCGTTGGACAAACCGCCGGACACGGACACGAACCCCACCGACCCCGGCCGATAGAGCTTCGCCTCGCGGATGTTCTCCATCGTCCCCGCGGCGTTGCCGATCTTGAAGCCGCCGGCCTTGACGCCGCCGACGGTGGCCGGGCCGATGATCCACGTTCCCTTCGCCTTGGCGAGCGCCGCTATCCGCCGCGACTGGCGCTCGGGGATCCCCTCCGCGATCACGGCGATCGTGCGGAGGGTGGGGATCTCCAGGGCCTCCACCGTCACGTCGTACGCCGAGCGCTGGCTCGCGAAGTTGACGAGCACGTCGGCCGCGGGGAACCGGGATGCGGCCTCGGAGAGGCTCGTGATCCGCGGGATGCGGATCTCCTTCGTTCCCCAGAACAGCTTCTCGAACCCGCCCCGCTCGGGGGTGATGAGGGCCGCCACCGACGGCTCCACCCTCCGGCACAGGTAGTCGAAGTCGAGCATCCGCTGCGCGGCGCGGAGCTGCTCTCCATAGATGAACGCCTTCGTTTCTGCTGTGAACAGCTCGTAGTCGTCTTTCATCGCCGGGCCTCCTCGAGGGCGAGGGACACGATGCGCGTCATGTGGGTCTCCGGTCCGTAGACCTCGAGCGGGACACCGATCCGCTCCCCCAGTCGGCGCATGTTCTCCAGACCCTCCTTGTAGTTGGGCCCCCCGCGCCGGACGTAGATCTTGACGTGGTTCTTCTGGAGCTTGTCCTTGGACTCCTCGAGGGCTTGGATGATCCCGGTGAACGTCTTGGCGACGTCGGTGAAGTTGGCGATCCCGCCCCCGATGAGGAGGTGCTTGGGCCTCCCCCGTGGGTCGGGCTTGCGGGTCATGAGGTCGAGGAGGGTCTTCGTGTACTCGTAGGTGAGCTCGGTGGACGGATCGCCGGAGTATTCGCCGTAGTTCGCGAGTTCGTCGGCGAACCCGAGGTCCACCACCGTGTCGGCGTAGATGACGCTCGCCCCGCCGCCCGCCACGAGAAGCCACACCCGGCCGTCCGGGTTGAGGAGGGTCAGCTTGAGCGACGCCCCGGTCTTGGCGTCGAGCGACTCCACGTATGTTTCCTCCTTCGTCATCGGCCGGCCGAACGGGCGGGGGAACTCGATCGGTCCCCACTGGGCCGAGCACTGGAACGAGGCCGTGTCGTCGAGCTTGGCGACCGTATCGAGGGGGATGAGCTTTCCCTGGGAGAACGCGATCGGGTTGAACTCGAGGTAGGCGAAGTGGTGGTCCACGTAGATCCGGTACAGAGCTTGGATGAACGCGGCCACGACCTCTTTCTCCGGGATGTTCGGCAGTTTCGACAGGACCTCGATCTTCGCCGGATCGGCCAGCACCGGGATCTGGATCGAGACCACGGTGTCCCACACCGACTCGATGTCCACCCCTCCCTTCGGGGAGAAGTGGATCGCGTCCACGTCGCGGGAGCTGGTGAACGCGAGGTAGTACTCCGCGTCGTGGGGGGCGAACGGCTCGACCAAGAAGTGGGTGAGGACGCCGGCCGTCTTCCCGCTCGCGCCCTCGATCGTCACCTCTTTGCCCATCCGCTCGGCGATCCACGCCTTGGCCGCCTTGAGGCCGGCGTCGAGGAGGAGAAGCCTGTTCTTCCCGCGCTTGCCGAACAGCTGGTCGGGCTTCACGACGAGCTTCTCCTTGAGAAGCCACGGGTGCTCCTTCTCCAACGTCGCCAGGTTCGTGTCCGGCGTGACGAGGACAAGGCGATCGTCGAACGTGAACCGGTTTCCGGAGGCCTCGCCGATCGCCCGGGCGAGCATCCGCTTGGCGTCGTACTCTCGGATTCCTTTCTGGGCCATCGTCCTCCCCCTACAGGCGCTTCACGATCTCGTCCCCGAACTGGGAGCACGAGATGAGGTTCGCCCCGGGCATCAGCCTCTCCAGGTCGTACGTCACACGCTTCGAGGCGATGGCCGCGCCGATCGCGCGGAGGATGGAATCGGCGGGCTCGCGCCAACCGAGGTACTTCAACATCTCCACGGCGGAGAGGATGAGGCTTCCCGGGTTCACCTTGTCCTGGCCGGCGTACTTCGGGGCTGTGCCGTGGGTGGCCTCGAACACGGCGTGGCCGGTGTGGTAGTTGATGTTCGCCCCCGGTGCCACGCCGAGCCCGCCCACCTGGGCCGCTGCGGCGTCGGTCATGTAGTCGCCGTTGAGGTTTGTCGTGGCAACGACGGAGTACTCGTCGGGCCGAAGCAGCATCTGCTGGAAAAACTGGTCAGCGATCCGATCGTTGAGGACGATCTTCCCCGCCGGGACCTTCCCGCCGTGGGTCGTGTTCACCTCTGCCTCGGTCACGATCTGGGGGTAGGTCTTCCCAACCTCGTACCCCCAGTCGCGGAACGCGCCCTCGGTGAACTTCATGATGTTCCCCTTGTGAACGAGGGTCACCTTCGTGCGCTTGTCGGCGATGGCGTACTCGATCGCTGCCTTGACGAGGCGCTTCGAGCCCTCCTCGCTGATCGGCTTCACGCCGATCCCGCACTTTGCGGGGAAGCGGATGGACTTCACCTTCATCTCGCCCCGCAGCCAGGCGATGACCTTGTCCGCGTCCGGCGAGCCGGCCTTCCACTCGATCCCCGCGTACACGTCTTCCGTGTTCTCCCGGAAGAAGGCCATGTCCACCTTCTCCGGCTCCCGCACCGGGGCCGGGGTGCCGATGTGCTTCACCGGCCGCACGCAGGCGTAGAGATCGAGGACCTGGCGGAGGGTGACGTTGAGGCTGCGGATCCCGCCCCCGACCGGGGTCGTGAGCGGCCCTTTGATCGCCACAAGGTACTTCTGAATCGCCTGGGCCGTCTCCTCGGGGAGGTACAGCTTTTGCCGCTCGTCGGGGGGAATGGCCTTGATCTCGTCCTCGGACAGTCCGGGGTGGAACTGCTCGATCGCCTCGTCTCCGGCGTACACCTTCATCCAGGCGATCTTTTTCTCCCCTCCGTACGCCTTTTCCACCGCCGCGTCCACGACGCGGATCATCACCGGGGTGATGTCCACGCCGGTCCCGTCGCCGCGGATGTAGGGGATGATCGGCCGGTCGGGCACCTTCAGCCCGGCGGGTGTCATGGTGATCGGTTGTCCGTCCTTGGGAATGCGTGCGCCGCTGTTCACGATGAACCTCCTTCGGGGTTCCTAACTCACGTCGTGGATCGCCACCTCGCGGGCGATGGCCCGCGCCGTGGCGGAAAGTTCTTTCAGTACAGGTCTCTTGCTCTTCGCGCCCAACCGCGTGCTGGGGGCGGATGCCCCTAGGGCGGCGAGAATCCGGCCCGTCTCGGTCAGGATCGGCACCGCGAGGCCATAGGTGTGGGGGACCACTTCCCCGTCGCTCTCGGCGTACCCGAGGCGGCGGATCCGCGCCAGCTCGGCCTTCAGCGCCGCAGGATCGGTGATCGTGGTCTCGCTGAACCGGGGAAGGCCCTGGGCGATGATCCGTTCCTTGTCCTCCCGAGGTAGGCACGCGAGGAGGACCTTGCCCGTCGCCCCGGCGTGGAGGGGGAAGATCGCCCCCCGCTCGTGCGACACGCGCAGGGCGTGGTGACCCTCCACCCGTTCGAGGCAGATCCCGCTCATCTCGTGCAGCCCAGCGAGGATGACCGTCTCCCCGGTCTCGGCGACGAGCCGCTCCATCCGCGGGAGGGCGATCTCGATGAGTCCCCTTCTCCGCACGCTCCCCGCCAGTTGGAGAAGCCTCGCCCCCAGGCGGAGAAGGCCGGTGCGGGGATCCTCCTCGATCAGGCCGTGGGACTTGAGGGCGAGGACGTAGCGGTAGGCCGTGCTGCGGGGGAGGCCGAGGGCGCGGGCGATGTCGGCAGCACTCAGTTCAGGGCGGCCCTCACCCAACAGGGTGAGGATTCGCAGACCCTTTTCGAGCGTGTTCACGCGCCTCGCTCCCCCGCTCGGCTACTTCTTGCCGGCGAGGGCCATCGCCAGCAAGCCTCCCACCTGGATCATGCGGACGTCGCGGTCGGAGAGCTCGGCCTTCACCTGGATCGTCGTCCCCTTCGTCACATTGCGCACGACGAGCGGGCGCTTGAGGTCGGAGACGTCGATCTCCAGCTGGTCGCCCTTGTCGAGCCCGGCGCCGTCGCCCACCAACGGGAGGATCCCCACGTTGATGAGGTTCGCCTTGTGGATCCGGGCGTAGCTCTTGGCGATGACGGCCTTGATCCCGAGCTGCCACGGGGCCAGCGCCGCGTGCTCGCGCGATGAACCTTGGCCGTAGTTGTCGCCCCCGACGATGAACCCGCCGCCCTTTTCCGTGGCGCGGGCGGCGAACGTCGTGTCTTCGTAGTGGAACGTGAACTTGGCGATCTCAGGCAGGTTCGAGCGCAGGTGCTGGGTGAGCGGCCCCGCGGGGAGGATCGCGTCGGTGGAGATGCCGTCCCCGACCTTCAGCAGGACCTCGCCTTTCAGGACCGCCGAGAACGGGCGCGGGGAGGCCATCTTCACGATGTTCGGCGCCCGGCGGATCGGGACCGATCT